>DAOUID010000275.1:0-6619 GCA_034428315.1 Dehalococcoidia bacterium | reverse complement strand
TCCTCGCCGCTCCACCAGCGCGTCATCAGCTGTACTCCAGCGCGCGCTTGCGCCAGGCGTAGAGCCCGCCCACCACGAACGTCCCGATGAAGATCGCGATCTTGCCCAGCCCCACGAGCCCGGCATCCTCGAACACGACCGCCCAGGGGAACAGGAACACGATCTCGACGTCGAACAGGAGGAAGAGCAGGGCCACGTAGTAGAAGCGGAAATTGAACTGCGTCAGCGCCGAACCGCGCGTGACCATGCCGCACTCGTACGTGTCTTCCTTGACCGGGTCGGAGGGCACTTCGGGGCGGATATTGACGAACTTGAACGCCCACGACTGCACGATCGCGCCTGCCGGAAAGATGAGCGCGATAATGACGAGGATGGCGATGTGGCCGTATTCGTGGAGCACGTCCCAGCCGTTTGTGAAATCTCTCGCGAAGACCCGCGGCACTATAGCACGGACGCCCCTTCGGAGACCAAACAGCGGCCCCTTCCGCGGGCCGCGCCCGCGGCTCAGCGACGGGCGCTCAGGGCGAGGCGATGACCCACGAAATCGTCACCTGTGAAGACAGCTCTCCATCGCTCACCGTCACCGTCGAGAGCACCGAACCCGCCGCCACGGGATTCCCCACGATCCGCCCCGTGCGAGCCACGATCTCCATGCCTGCCGGAAGCATGTCCGCCGACCAGGTCAACGGGCCGCCTTCGACGTCGGCGGCGGCGACATGCAGGTCTACCGATTCGCCGACGGTGAACCGTTGCGCCCCCGGGTCCGTGATGACCGGCGGCGTGTTGGCGCCCGCCACGAACGGCCCGGCCACTCCCGCGGGACCCGCTTGCTCGGGTGTCGACGCAGGAACGCCCACCCCGATGACGACGGTCGCCCGCGGGTCGGTGCGGGGGTAGGCGCTGTGCCAGTCGAAGGCCTTGTATTCGAACGTGTCGACGCCGGAGAACCCCTCGTTCGGCATGTACCACAGGACCGTCCCCCACAGTGCCACGCCGGCCGCCGCATCGAGGGTTCCGTGGGCCGGCGGCGTCACGACCCGGAAGACGCGCGCGCCCGGGCTGCCGAAGACCGCGGCCTCCAGCACGATCTGCACCGCCGTGCCGGGTTCCGTCTCCACCGCCAGCGGCTGCGCCACGTAGCCCGGCACAACACTGATGGCATCCGCGAGGGCGACGCCATTATTCGTCTCGTCGGTTTCGACCACGATGTCGTAGGGGTCCGACTCCGCCGCCAGGCGATAGTTCCCCGGGGCCAGGTCGGACACATCCACCCACTGCAACGTGACGTTCCACTCGTACACGTCCCGCCATCCCTCCGTCACGCCCATGCGCAGGCTGTCGGCGTCCGGCTTGTTCACGCGGCAATTGTCGACCTTGGACTCCTCGTAGCCTTGCTCGCCCGGATGGGAGTGCCGTTCGGGAAGGCTCTCCACATCCAGCATGCAGAAGCCGACCTTCTCCCCCGGCAGGATCTGGGTCGTGCCCGCCTCGTCCCACAGCGAGTACGCCACGATCTCCATGAGGTGGAAGTGGTTATGTCCATCGTTGGTCTCGTAGCGGACCGGGGGCTTGGTGAGCCTCACCCAGTCGCCCGTGGTGGTGCGTACCCGCTGCCACACGTCATGGCTCGTGGGATCGTCCGGATCGGCCAGTTGCGGATTGCCGGACAGGTCCAGGGGACCGTCTCCGAGATTGGTGACGTACCCCTCGAAGCGCAGCACCAGCATCTCCTCCCCGTCCCACCAGACCACCTGCGCCTCGCCCCACGGCGTGGGCGGATCGCTCACCAGGTCGGGAAGCAGGAAGTCGCGGTCGTTGTCGGCCACGAACACATGGGCCGTGCCCGCATGCGGCGAGGCCACGTAGCCGGACCCCGCCGTGATCGTCGCCGAGACCCGGCTGGTCTCCTCGACGACGCTGTCGTCCGCGAATCTCACCGCCAGGGTCGTCGTTCGCTGGCCAGACTCGAACGTCGCCGTCACCCGCCCGTCGCCATGAAGCATGGAACCGCTCTCGGCCACGCCAACGGCGACCGTCATGGCCTGCCCCGTCTCGCCCGTGCGCGTCAACGTGAAGACCGCGGGCGCCGCCTCCGTGACCAGTCGTGCCCCTGCCGCGACGATGGACACCTCAGCCGGGTCCGTGGCCGCCGGCGCCGGTGGATCGGTGCCCGGGTTCTCCACTCCGGGGTCGTCCGTGGGGATCACCCGTCCGCTGGTACTCTCCGCCACGTCCGGGGTTGCTCGCGCCGAAGCCGGCTTCGCCTCGTCACCGGCCGGAGCGTCGGCCACGGCTTCGAGTGGCCGATCGAGGGCATCCTGGTCCGGAGCCGCAGGGTCGCCCCGCGCCGTCACGAGCGAAACGCCCACCACCAGCGCGGTAAGCGCTGCCAGGGCAACGATCTTCGTGGGACCCGGCGACCCCCATCCCGAGCGGTCAGCTGACATCGCACCGTCTCGCCACGCCACCAGGTGACAGGAACGCGTCCCCCGCCACAGCGGCGCGCTATCGCGCGGAGTCTACGGGTACCGCACGAAAGAGGTACGCCTGCGCGGCGTCAAGGGACTCAAGCCAGCCCGGCTCCGCGAGCTGAGGGGCGCCGTCTCCCACCCCGCCCGGTCCCCTCCGCGCCCTCGAATGGCCTCGATTTGCCCTTGTGACGCGTCGGCGTAACATTTCGGCCACCCTCGTTAACAGGGGTCACATGACCACCGGCGCCGACCGCGATCTGTACCCCCTTGGCGAAGCGCCCCCGCTGGGCGAAGTGCCGAAGCGCATGCACGCCCAGCTCATCCGCGAGTCCCGCTTCGGCGAGCCCACCCAGGCCTTCGCCCCCGAGGTCGTCGATATCCCCCCCGTCGGACCGGACGATGCCCTCGTCTACGTCATGGCCGCGGGCGTCAACTACAACAACGTCTGGGCCGGCCGCGGCGTCCCCATCGACGTCATCGCCGCCCGCCAGAAGGCCGGCGAGGTCGAGGACTTCCATATCGGCGGCTCCGATGCCTCCGGCATCGTCTACGCCGTCGGCGAGAACGTCACCAACGTCAAGGTCGGCGACGAGGTCATCATCCACTGCGGCATCTGGAACATCCACGCACCCTGGGTGACGGCCGGCAACGACCCGATGTACGACCCCTCCTACCGGATCTGGGGCTACGAGACGAACTGGGGCTCGTTCTCCCAGTTCACGCGCGTCCAGGCGCACCAGTGCCTGCCCAAGGCGCCCCACCTCACCTGGGAGGAGGCAGCCGCCCCCACCCTCGTGGGCGCGACCGCCTACCGCATGCTTTTCTCCTGGCCCCCCCACGACGTGCGCGAGGACGACGTCGTCCTCATCTGGGGCGGCGCCGGCGGTCTCGGGACCATGGCCATCCAGCTCGCAGCCCTGCAGGGCGCCAAGCCCATCGCCGTCGTCTCCAGCGAAGAGAAGGGCGAGTTCTGCAAGCAGCTCGGCGCCGTCGGCTACATCAACCGTAAGAACTTCGACCACTGGGGCCGCCTCCCGAACTGGGAAGACGCAGCAGGCATGGGCGATTTCCAGAAGGGCGCGCGCGCCTTCGGCAAGGCCATCTGGGACGTGCTCGGTGAGCGCCGCAGCCCCCGCATCGTCTTCGAGCATCCCGGCGAGGACACCCTCCCGACCTCGATGTTCGTCTGCGACACCGGCGGCATGGTCGTCATCTGCGCCGGCACCACCGGCTACAACGCCGATGTCGACCTGCGCTACCTCTGGATGCGCCAGAAGCGCTTCCAGGGCTCCCACTTCGCCAACGACGGGCAGGCAGAGGCCTTCAACGACCTCGTCATCCAGGGCAAGATCGACCCCTGCCTCTCGCGCGTCTTCCCCTTCGAGGAGACGGGCGCCTGCCACCAGCTCATGTTCGAGAACCGCCACCCCGACGGAAACATGGCCATCCTCGTCGGCGCCACCGAAGAGGGTCAGGGGCGCAGCTAGGGCCGCACCCCGCGGCTGCAACCACCCAGATCAGGAAGGGGCCTCCGACATGGCGCGTGATTTCGCCGCCGACATCCTCGATCCCATCGCCCAGGAGATCGTCTCCAACGTGGGCGTCTGGGTGGACCGCGAGGTCAAGCCCGTCGCGAGCGAGTACGAGCACGCCGACGAATACCCCGAGCCCCTCGTCAACGGCATGGCCGAGATGGGCCTCTTCGCCATCAAGGTGCCCGAGGAGTACGGCGGCCTCGACCTCAGCTTCGAGTGCTACGCCGGCGTCTGCGTCGAGCTCGCCCGCGGCTGGATGAGCCTCGCGGGCGTGCTCAACACCCACGTCCTCGTCGGCTACGCCATCTCCACCTACGGCACCGAGGAGCAGAAGCAGAGCTTCCTCCCGCGCATGACCGAGCCCGAGATCCGCGCCGCCCTCAGCATCACCGAGCCCGACGCCGGATCCGACGCCCAGGCGATCAAGACCCAGGCCACCCGCGACGGCGACGACTACGTCATCAACGGCCAGAAGATGTGGGTCACGAACGGGCAGCGCGCGGGCGTCTACCTCGTCCTCACCAAGACCGACATGGAGGCGCAACCCGCCCATCGCGGCATCAGCGCCTTCCTCGTCGAGCCCGGCATGGAGGGCTTCTTCGTCGGCCGCAAGCTCGAGAAGCTCGGCTACAAGGGCGTCGAGACCACCGAGCTCGCCTTCGACAACGCCCGCGTCCCCGCCGGCAACCTGCTCAGCGGCGACGAGGGCCGCGGTTTCCAGCACGTCATGAGCGCACTCGAGGTCGGGCGCATCAACGTCGCCGCGCGCGGCGTTGGCGTCGCCCAGGCCGCCTTCGAGGACGCCATCGCCTACGCCCAGCAGCGCCACGCCTTCGGCAAGCCCATCGGCGAGCATCAGGCCCAGCAGATCCGCCTCGCCGAGATGGCCACCAAGATCCGCGCCGCCCGCCTCCTCACCTTCGACGCCGCCCGCCGCAAGGACAGCGGCGCCCGCACCGACCTCGACGCGGGCATGGCCAAGCTGTTCGCCACCGAGGTCTGCCAGGAAGTCGTCCTCGAAGCCCTCCGCCTCCACGGCGGCGTCGGCTACAGCAAGGAGCTCCCCCTCGAGCGCTACTACCGCGACGCCCCCGTCATGGTCATCGCCGAGGGCACCAGCGATATCCAGAAGATCGTCATCGCCCGCAACCTCCTCCGCGAGTACGCCATCGATTAGCACCGCGGGGGCGGGGCGGGGACCAACAGCCAAAAGCCAACAGCCAGGAGCCAGATATGACTGTCCACGACGGGCGCGAAGACTTCGGTCGCTACTACGAGGAGTTCGAGGTCGGCGACGTCTTCAAGCACTGGCCCGGACGCACCATCACCGAATACGACGACGTCCTCCACTGCATGCAGACCATGAACCACCACCCCCTCCACATCGACGCGCGCTACGCCGAAGAGGAGACCCAGTTCGGCAAGAACGTGGTCGTGGGCACGCTGGTCTACTCCATCGTCTTCGGCATGACCGTGACCGAGATTTCGGGGAAGGCCATCGCCAACCTCGAGATCGAGTCGCTCAAGCACACCGCCCCCACCTTCCACGGCGACACCGTCTACGCCGAGACGACCGTGACCGACAAGGTCGAGTCCCGCTCCCGCAACGACCGCGGCATCGTCACCGTCGATACGCGCGGCTACAACCAGCGCGGCGAGACCGTCCTCACCTTCACCCGCAAGGTCATGGTCCCCAGGCGAGACGTCGGCGAGTAGAACCCTTGCCCTCCACAACTCCCGCGCGAAGGCGCTACGATGGTCCTGGGCATTCGCCTGAGACGCGGGAGTAAACCGATGATCGCGCGCGTTCCGCTGATATTGGAGCCCCAGCCCGAAGGTGGGTACGTCGTTACCTCGCCCTTGCTACCGGAGTTCCTGACAGAGGGACGGACCATGTCGGAGGCACTGGCGAACGTCGAAGACGCCTTCCAGGCAGTGGTTGAGCTCTACGAGTACATGGAGAAGCCATTGCCGCCGGGTATCTATTCGGAGGAGGGGAACGGGGCTGTGACTGTCGAGGCCGTCGTCGCAGTCTCGTGAGATACCGGGAGGCCGCCCGGAAGTTGAACAAGCTTGGATGTCATGAGGTGTCCAAATCTGGTGGCGGATCCCACAGATAGTGGTTCAATCCCAACAAGCGGATGGGTACTGTCCTGCCTGACTGGGGGCGCCGCGACCTGACAATTGGCGCGCTCCGTTCAGCTGTCCGCCACCTCGGTCTGGACTGGAGCGAGTTCAGGGACGCCTGAGCCCGCTAGACCCGTTCCAGCGGCGCCAGGCTCTGCAGGAGCCGCTTGACCCCCGCCTTGGTGTCGTCGAACGCCACCACCACCTCCACGTCCCCCCGGCGCTCCTGGCAGCTCACGACGATCCCCTCCCCGAAGTGCGCGTGACGCACCCGCTCCCCTGCCTGCCACTCCGGCTCTGCTGAGGCCTCCCCGACCGGCCCCGCCGCCGCCGGAGCAGCGGCAGGCGCGACAGGAGCAGGCTCCCGCACCGTGCGCCGTTCTCCGCTTCGGTAAGGCTGGAGCAGGTGCTCCGGTATCTCCCCCAGGAAGCGGGAGGGCGCGTTGGTGAGCGGCCTCCCCCCGAGGTAGCGCCGGTACGCCCGCG
>DAOUID010000274.1:0-3171 GCA_034428315.1 Dehalococcoidia bacterium | reverse complement strand
TCGCGCACCCAGCGCCTCGTGGCGCTCGTGAAGCGTGAGCCGGGTGAGCGTGGGGTTTCCGCCGGAGTCGTCGTGTCCAGCCATGCTGCGACTGTAGCCCACGCCCCGCTCGGGAGGCCACCCTGGAGGTAAAGAAATGCCCCCCGGAGTCAGCGCAGCCCCCGCCCCGCCCCCACGCCGCGATGCGATAGGCTGTGCCCGTGGCCATACGCGGGTTGTGGCGGCGAGCGCGCAGGGCCGGTGGCGCGGAGACGAGCGCGACCGGTTTCTCGTCGGAGGAGGAGCGCATCCTCCTGCAGGGCCTCCAGGACCTTGCCGGGGCCGCCCGTGGCGTTGTCTACGACGTGCCCATCCGTGATCGCCCCCTCAGGCTCCCCCTGAGTCCCATCTACCTCGAGGGTTCGTCCTCCTGGAGGCGTTTCCTTCGCGCCCGCCGCGCCCTCGACACGGGGCATCTCACCCTGCTGGTCTCCCTCCGCCGCCTTCCCGAGGACGAGCGTCGCCTCGTCGTCGACTGGGGCACGGCCCACGCCAACGCGTTCCTGCTGGTCGAGCCCTCCGAGCCGGGCTGCGACCTCAGCGATCCGGGCTCCCCCCGGGCGCGCGAGATCCTCGAACTCTGTCGCCAGGCGGCCGATGTCGAGGGGTCAGGCGCCCATGAGGGCGAGCGCTGGACGGCCCACACCCCCCTCGGGCAGCGCCTGCGCGAGCTGTACGGGCTGTGGGTCTGGTGGGAGGCGCCCCTTCCCCGAGGGAGGACGCGCGAGGAGGTCTTGCGCCTCGCTGGCCCTGCCGACACCCTCTCCATGCACCTCTTGCCGCTCCTCTACGAGCGCTTCCCCCAGCAGAGCTTCGACGTGGCCCTGGCCGAGCTCCAGTCGACCGAGCGGGAGCTGTTCGGTGGAGACGTCGCCGCCGCCCGCTCCGTCTTCCGCACCCGCCTGGGGCTGCCGATCCTGCACGACTCGCGCGCCGTCGACCGCGCCGTACGGCGACTCGTCAATCTCGGTCGCATGTCGGTCACCAGCGGCGGGCCGAATGCCCTCGTCTTCGGCCCAGACCACCCCGTCCCCGACGACCTGCCCGACGAGGAGTTCGAGCGCTTCGAGATCATCTAGACGCGCCCCGCCTTACCAGAGTACGCTATCGGTAAGGAGCCCGCGCCCATGATGGTCGTCAAGGTAACCGCGAAGCGGCAGGTCACCTTCCCCAAGCGCGTCCTCGAGGCGCTTGGCGTGGGCCCCGGCGACCAGATCGAACTCGAAGAGCACCCCGAGGGCTTCATCCTCCGCCCAAAGCGCGTCAGGTTCGAGAAGTTGGGGACGCTGAAGGTCCCTCCCGGCACTCCGCCCTTCGACATCGCGAAGTTCCGGGAAGAAGGCTATGACTGGTCGCTTCGGGATTGACACGTCGGTCCTCGTGCGCCTGACCACCAGGCAACCCGAGCAGGAATTCCTGCGCTGTGTCGGAGAGCTTCACGCTTTGTTGGAAGGCGGCGGCGAGATTGTGGTGTCGAACCAGGTCATCGGAGAGGCGTATGTGGCGATCCAGCACCACTACGGCGTCACCAAGGTCGCTGCCCGCGCCACGCTGCTGGACGTGCTCGAGAGCGGGATGGTGGCTCCCTTGAACGGTGAGGCCGTCCTCGACCTGCTTCGCGAATCGGGCGGCCCCGGCCTCGTCGACCGCCTCATCGTCGACGGCTACGACCGCGATGGCCTGGAGACGCTGACGCTGGATCGCCGCATGGCCACGTTGCCTCGCTCGCGCCTCCTGTAACGACCGCCGTCCGTAGAGTTGTGGATAGCATGGCAGGCCCCACGGACGCGACCCGCCTCTGGACGTTCGCCGAAACGCGAGGCATGCCCCGCCGCCGCTTCCTGCAGCTGCTGGTGGCCGGTGGGACCACCGCCGTCCTCGCGGCCTGTGGCGCTGATACCTCCGTCGACGAGTCCGCGACCCCGCAAGATGCCGGCGGATCCCCCTCTGCGCGACCCGGCTGGCTCAAGGACACGGGCCCCTTCATCGCGCACACCGACGGCAAGAGCCTCGAGGCGCGGCTGGAACTGCAGGAAGGGCTCGTCACGCCTGTCTCGCACTTCTTCGTGCGGAACAACTCCGCCAGTGTCGAAATCGACCTCGAGAGCTGGCGGCTCACCGTCGAAGGCGATGCCGTGGCCGACCTGCTCTCCCTCTCGTTCGACGACATCCAGCGCCTGCCCGCCAGGACGCTCGTGTCCTACCTCGAGTGCGCCGGCAACCATCGCGCCATGTTCGACCGCGTACAGGGACGCGCCGCCGAAGGCACGCAGTGGGGTACCGGCGGCATCGGGAACGGCGAGTGGACCGGGGTCGCCCTCGCCGATGTCCTCGAGCTCGCCGGGATCCGCCCCGGGGCCGTCAGCGTGCTCCTCGTAGGCCTGGACCTGGAGTCCCCCGAGAAGGGCTTTCGTCGTGCCCTCCCGGTCGAGAGGGCGATGCATTCGGACACCCTCCTGGCGTACTCCCTCAACGGTGAGCCTCTCGCAAGGGACCACGGGTTTCCCCTCAGGGCCGTCATCCCAGGCTGGGTCGGCGCCTCCAACATCAAGTGGCTCGGGAAGATCGTGGTCTCCTCGAAGAACCACTGGACGCGCAACAACACCACTTCCTACGTCCTCATCGGCGACGACTATCCGCCGGAGGGCGAAGCGGAGGGCCAGCCCGTCACGAGGCAGGTCATCAAGAGTGCCCTCGCCCTCCCCTGGCCAGCCGAGCTGGGATCGGGGTCGCACCGCCTGCATGGGTACGCCCATTCCCCCGACGGTCCCATCGTCCGGGTCGAGTGGAGCGACGACGGTGGCGACACCTGGCAGGACGCGGAGGTGGAGGCCACTGGGCGGTACGCGTGGGCCCGCTTCGAGTTCGACTGGGAGGCCCGGCCCGGCGACCACACCATCATGACCCGCGCCACCGACGCCGCCGGCGCGACCCAGCCCGACAGCGTCCCCTTCAACCGGAAGGGCTATCTCTTCAACCAGCCGGTTCCCCACCCGGTGACCGTTACATAAGGGCCAGCGGGGGCGGGACTACGCGAGTTTCGTGAACCCCAGCTTCAGCCGGATCGGGATGCGCTGGATGACGCTCGGCACGTAGGGAGGGTCGCCCTCCAGCATCTGGATGTCGCCCATC
>DAOUID010000273.1:0-3781 GCA_034428315.1 Dehalococcoidia bacterium | reverse complement strand
GCTCCCAGGGGTAGCCGCGGATGAGGGCGACGGGCACGCGGCTGAGGTTGCCCTTCACCAGCTCGCCGGCGCTGGCCAGCTCGTCCGCGCGGCAGACGGCCTGGACGAGGAACTCGTGGCCGTGGGGGTCGTGTTCGCCGATGTAGCTGATGACGGGGTTGATGCCGGCGATGCCGATGGCGACGTCGACCTGGGCTTCGCGCCAGGGACGGCCGAAGGTGTCGGAGATGATGACGGCGACCTCGTGGCCAAGCTCGCGGAAGCGGGCGCGCAGGCCGCGGGCGCTGGCGTCGGGGTCGACGGGGAGGAGGACGGCGCGGCCCTTGGCGCCCGAGCTGGACTGATCGACGCCGCTGTTGGCGCAGACGAAGCCGTGCCGGGTCTCGGTGATGAGCACGGGGCCGACTTGGCGCACGACCCGCTTCGACTCCCGCAGGACCAGCTCGACGATGCCGGGCTCCTTCTCCCAGCGCTCGGCGAACCCGCGGGCGAAGGGAGAGGGCTCGACCGTGTCGAGGTCGACGGTGCGGCCCTCGGACTTGGAGACGATCTTGGAGGTGACGATGACGATGTCGCCGCTGGCGAGGGGTTCGCCGCCGGTAGCGGCGGACTCGACGACCATGGCGGCGAGGTCGTCGCCCTCGGTGATCTCGGGCAGGCCCTCGACGGCTATGACGGAGACGGCCACCGTGCTCCTCCCTCAGACGCCGGCGATGCGGATGCTGGTTTGCGTCTTGTGGACGCGGTTGAGGTTGATGAGCAGCGAGGTGAGCATCTCGACGTAGCGGCTGTTCCCGAGGGCGCCGCCATCGACGCCGCGGACGCCGTCGATCTCGTCGGCGAGGCCCATGACGACGGACTTGGCTTCCTTGTCATCGCCACAGACGAGGACATCGGCCTCGACGGGCTTGTCGAGCTCCATGAGCTTCTCGGCGCTCATGTTCTGGAAGGCGGAGACGACGCGGGCGTTGGGGAGGGAGGCGGCGGCCTCCTCGGCGGCGCTGTTGCCATCGACATCGAGGGCGACGGCCCCCTTGCCGCGCACGAATTCGAGGGGGGCGACAACATCGCAGACGATGGCGCCGTCGAGGGCGCCGCCGATGGCCTCGAGCGTGGGGGCCTGGCCGCCGTAGGGGAAGGTGAGGAAGACGACATCGGCGCCCTCGACGGCGACGGCGTTCTCGCCGCCGCTGACGCTCGCGCCGGGGACGGCCTCGGCGACCGTGGCGGCTCCCTCCTCGCCCCGCTCCGTGGAGCGGGAGCCGATGGCGACGTGGTGGCCGGAGGCGGCGAAGCGGATGGCGAGGCCGAGCCCTTCGGGTCCCGTCCCGCCGACGAATGCAAGTTTCATGGCTGGGGAGTCTAGCGGAAGTGGCGGGAAGGGACGCGCGCGGGGGGTCGAGGGGGTCGGCGGGGGCTTTCGGCAGCCTTACGGGCCAAAGGGGAGCCTCTGCTATACTCGAATCCGAGAGCGAAAACGCCTTCTCTGCGCGGCTCCTTGCCGCCAGGAGTTCCCGGTTGTACTCCCGCTGGATGCGCAACGGTTTCATCTGGCTCCTCGTCGTCGTCGCCGCGATCGCGATCGGCGTCGCTTTCCTTCGCGGGGGCGACTCGAAGGAAGAGGTGCCCTTCGGCCAGATCGTGCAGGACATCGAGCAGGGTCGAATCGACACGCTCGAGGTGGATGGGCGGGACATCACCGCGATCTACTTCCAGGAGGTGCAGGGCCAGCCGCTGCAGAAGAAGTCGAAGGTGGCGGAGAACACCGACATCGCGACCTTCCTGAGCGACCGCGGCATCGCCCTCAGCTCCAACGGGGCGCAGGCGAACGCCGTCAACCTCGAGTTCAAGGACAGTGGCGGCCGGCCGTGGCTGGGGCTGCTGCTGAACCTGTTCCCCTTCCTGCTCTTCGGCGCCTTCCTGCTGCTGATCATGCGGCAGGCGCAGGGGTCGAACTCGCAGGCGATGAGCTTCGGGAAGAGCCGCGCGCGGCTCTTCACCGGCGCCAAGGTGACGGTCACGTTCATGGACGTGGCGGGCGCGGATGAAGCGAAGGAGGAGCTCGTCGAGGTCGTCGAGTTCCTGAAGTACCCGGAGAAGTTCGCGGCGCTGGGCGCGCGCATTCCCAAGGGCGTGCTGCTGGTGGGTCCGCCGGGCACGGGCAAGACGCTGCTCTCGCGCGCGGTGGCGGGCGAGGCGGGCGTGCCGTTCTTCAGCATCTCGGGCTCGGAGTTCGTGGAGATGTTCGTGGGCGTGGGCGCGAGCCGCGTGCGCGACCTGTTCGAGCAGGCGAAGAAGAACGCGCCCTGCATCGTGTTCGTGGACGAGATCGACGCGGTGGGGCGGCAGCGAGGCGCGGGGCTGGGTGGCAGCCACGACGAGCGCGAGCAGACGCTGAACCAGATTCTGGTGGAGATGGACGGCTTCGACACCGGCACCAACGTGATCGTCGTCGCCGCCACGAACCGGCCTGACATCCTCGACCCGGCGCTGCTGCGGCCGGGGCGGTTCGACCGCAAGGTCGTGCTGGATTCGCCGGACGTGAAGGGACGCGAGGCGATCCTGGGGGTGCACTTGAAGGGCAAGCCCATCAGCGATGACGTGGAGCCGGCGACGCTGGCGAAGTCGACGCCGGGGTTCAGCGGCGCGGACCTCGCGAACCTCGTGAACGAGGCGGCCATCCTGGCGGCGCGGCGCAACCGCAAGACGATCGCGATGGGGGAGTTCGAGGAGGCGGTGGACCGGGTGATCGCGGGGCCGGAACGCAAGAGCCGCGTGATGAGCGCCAACGAGAAGCGCCTGACGGCGTACCACGAGGGCGGACACACCGTGATCGCCCACTTCCTGGACAAGCACGACCCGCCGCACAAGGTCACGATCGTGTCGCGGGGCATGGCGGGCGGGTACACGCGCTTCCTCCCCGACGAGGAGACGCACTACCGCACGCGCGACATGTTCAAGGACCAGCTCTGCACGGCGCTGGGAGGCCACGCGGCCGAGGAGCTGATCTTCGGCGAGGCCTCGACCGGCCCTTCGAACGACCTCGAGCAGGTCACCCGAATCGCGCGCTCGATGGTGACGCGCTGGGGGATGAGCGAGCGGCTCGGCCCACGCACGTTCGGGCGGAGCGACGACCTGGTGTTCCTGGGGCGCGAGATCTCCGAGACGCGCAACTACTCGGAGAAGATCGCCGAGGAGATCGACGACGAGGTGCGGAGGCTCATCGAAGAGGCGCAGGGACGAGCCCGCCAGATCCTGCAGGAGAAGCGGGACGTGCTGGACAAGCTGGCGACGGTGCTGCTGGAGGTCGAGACGCTCGAGGGCGAGGAGCTGACTCGCCTGCTCGAGAGCGATCCGAGCGACCCCTGGCCGCCGCCGGACCTGAAGAAGGAAGAGCCGCCGGTCGAGTCGGCGGAGGAAGAGCCCGCGGATGTCCCGGGGTTCCAGCCGGCGCCCAAGCCCGGGCTGGCCTGGGAGGGCGGCGCGCAAGCGACGACCGACGGGGGCGGCAAGTAGCGGCGACAGGCTGGCGTTGACCCTACGGGGCGCCTTCCTAGACTGAATATTCCCCGTCAGAACGGGAGCAAGTGGAGCACCCAGTGCAGGCGATCGTGCGAGCCGGCGGACATCAATTCATTCTCACGGAAGGGCAGGAGTTCGACGTGGGCAGCCTCGATGGCGAACCGGGCGACACGGTCGACTTCGACGTGTTGCTGCTGATCGACGGCATGGACGTCGAGGTCGGCGAGCCGACGGTGCCGGGGGCCTCCCTGCGGGCGCG
>DAOUID010000272.1:0-7313 GCA_034428315.1 Dehalococcoidia bacterium | reverse complement strand
GCCAAGAGGAGTGAGAAGCGAATGACATCCGCCCCGAGCACCGCCGCCTCGATGCTGACGCCCGAGGCGAGCCGCGCCCTCGGCGAGGCGCTGGGCGACGGCGAGGCCGTCGCCGCCCTGCGCGCGAGCGGCGCGGCAGCGCTCGACCGGGCTATGCCCTCACCGGCGCTGGACCGGCCCTGGAAGTACGTCGACCCGGCGGCGCTGGACCTCGACGGCTTCGCACCGCCGGGCGCCACATCCGCGGACGCCGGGATGCAGGATGTCACGGGGCTGGTGGTCGCCGGTTTCGAGGAAGCACCCGAAGGGACGCTCGAGCGGCTGGGCAGCGCCGTGGCGTTCGACCGCAGCAGGCTGACGGCGCTGCACTACGCCTTCCTGCGGGGGGGCGTGCTTGTCGAGGCGAAGGCGAACGCCGAGATCGCGGAGCCGGTGCGGCTCACGCGGGAGTTCACGGTGGCCGGGGGGCTTGCCACGCCGCACACGCTGGTCGTGGCGGGGGCGAACAGCCGCCTGACGCTGGTCGAGGAGTACCGATCGAGCGACGAGCCGATCGCCGTCCTGCCGGCGGTCGAGCTGCTGGTGGGGCCGGGGGCAGTCGTGAGCTACACGTCGCTGCACCGCTGGGGGGCGCGGACGCGGGTCTTCGCCGAGCAACGCGCGGTCACCGAGCCCAACTCCGACGTGCGCAGCCTCAGCCTCGTGACGGGCGGGCGGCTCGTGAAGAGCCACATCACGTCGTCACTCGAAGGACGGGGGTCGAGCAGCGAGATCTACGGCCTCTCCGTGGGCGGGGGCGACGAGCACACCGACTTCTACACGCTCCAGGACCACGTGGCCGAGGACACGCGCAGCGACCTGCTGATCAAGTCGGCGCTGGGGGACCGCTCGCGCGCGGTGTACTACGGCCTCACGAAGGTGGGGCTGGGGGCGCGGCGGGCGGACGCCAACCAGGAGAACCGCAACCTGCTCATGAGCCGGGCGGCCAAGGCGGACAGTGACCCGGTGCTGGAAATCCTCACGAACGACGTGACCCGCGTCAGCCACGGGGCGACGGCCGGGCCGGTGGACGAGGAGGAGCTGTTCTACATCCAGTCGCGGGGGCTGACGCGCGAAGGGGCGGTGGGGCTGCTGGTGCGGGGCTTCCTGGGCGAACCGCTCGACCGCAGCGGACTGGGCGAGGGCATCCGCAACGAGCTGAGCGAGCTGGTCGAGGCGAAGCTACAGGCGGTGGGGGCTGGCGCATGAGCATCGACACAGCGCGCATCCGGGAGGACTTTCCCATCCTAGGCCGCGAGGTGAACGGCCGGCCGCTGGTCTACCTCGACAACGCCGCCACGACGCAGAAGCCGCGGGCGGTCATCGACGCGCTGACGCACTACTACGAGACCCAGAACGCGAACATCCACCGGGGCATCCACACGCTCGCCGTCGAGGCGACGGAGGCGTACGAAGGGGTCCGCGCGAAGGCGGCGCGGCACATAGGCGCGGCGAACGCCGAGGACATCGTCTTCACGCGCAACACCACCGAGTCCATCAACCTGGTGGCGCGGGCCTGGGGCGACGCCAACCTGCGCAAGGGTGACGAAATCGTGCTCACGCTGATGGAGCACCACTCGAACATCGTGCCCTGGCAGCTCCTGGCTGCGCGCACCGGCGCGGTGCTCCGATACGCCGGCATCGACTCCGAGGGCCAGCTCGACCTCGATTCGCTGCGCTCGCTGATCGGCGAGCGCACGAAGGTCGTGAGCGCGACGCACATGTCGAACGTCCTCGGCGCCATCAACCCGATCGCGGAGATCGCGGGGATGGCGCGGAAGGCGGGCGCGCTGCTGCTCGTCGACGGGGCGCAGAGCGCCCCCCACCTGCCGGTCGACGTCGAGTCGCTGGGGTGCGACGTGTTCGCCTTCTCCGCGCACAAGATGCTGGGGCCGACGGGCGTGGGCGTCCTCTGGGCGCGGCCCGGGCTGCTGGCGGAGATGGAGCCGTTCCTCGGCGGCGGCGAGATGATCTCGATCGTGAAGCCGGAAGGCTCGACGTGGGCAGATGGACCGCACAAGTTTGAAGCGGGCACCCCCAACATCGCCGACGTGATCGCCTTCGGGGCGGCGCTCGACTATTTGGCCGACCTCGGCATGGAGTTCGTTCGCGAGCACGAGAAGCGGATCACCGCCTACGCCATCGAGGCGCTGGAGTCTTCCGGCGGCATCACGGTGCACGGGCCGCACGACGTGGAGGTGCGGGGTGGGGCAGTCAGCTTCGAGGTCGAGGGGATCCACCCGCACGACATCAGCACGATCGTCGATGCCTACGGGGTCGCGATCCGGGCGGGGCACCACTGCGCACAGCTGCTGATGCGGCGCCTGGAGGTTCCGGCGACAAACCGGGCGAGCTTCTACCTCTACAACGAAGAACGCGAAGTCGATGCGCTCGTGGCAGCGCTCGACGAGGCGAAGCGAGTGTTTGGACGTGTCGAGAGCCGAACCGCAGTTTGACGAGCTCTACCGCGAGGTCATCCTCGACCACTACCGGCGGCCCCGGAACGCGGGGACGCTGGAGACCCCCACGCACCAGGCCGAGGGCGCCAACCCCGTCTGCGGCGACGAGATCGAGTTGCACCTGGCCGTGGAGGGGGACGTTATCTGCGAGATGGCGTTCCGCGGCCAGGGCTGCTCGATCAGCCAGTCGAGCGCCTCGATGATGACGGAGCGCATCTGCGGCGGAACGATCGCGGAGGCGCGGCGGGTGATGCGGCTCTTCGAGGCGCAACTCGTGGACTCCGCCGAGCCCGACCCGACGCTGGGCGATCTCGAAGCCCTGCAGGGTGTGGCACAGTTCCCCGTACGGGTGAAGTGCGCCCTGCTCTGCTGGAAAGTGCTGGGCGAAGCCCTGAACATTGACGAGACCGAGCACGCGACGACCTCGCAAGGAGACTGAGATGGCAGACACCGAGACGAAGACTCGACCAACCGACGAGGAGCTGCGCGAGCGCATCCGCGAGGTAAAGGACCCCGAGATCGATATGAGCATCGTCGACCTGGGCCTCGTGTACGAGATTCTCTGGGACGACGGCACCGTGAACGTGAAGATGACGCTCACGAGCCCGGGCTGCCCGCTCGGCCCCATCATTCGCGGGGCCGTGTACGCCAAGGTGAAGGACCTCCCCGGGGTCGAGGACGTTGACGTGGAGATCGTCTGGAACCCGCCCTGGGACCCGCGCACGATGGCCAGCGAAGACGTCAAGATGGCGCTGGGCATCTGGTAGGGAGCGCGAACGCGACGCTTCCCCTGCCCCGGAGGCCCCTGGACGCGGCTGTAGACTAGGCCTGTCCGATGGCGTGCGAACAGGAAACCGCGACGGTCCTGCGGGAGGCGGGCTTGCGGGTCACCCCCCAGCGGCTGCTCGTCGCGTCGGCGCTGCGCCACGCGGGAAGGCACCTGAGCGCGGCCGAGATCGCCGACGAGGTTCGCGCGGTCTACCCGGTCGTCGACCTGAGCACCGTCTACCGCACGGTGGAGATGCTGAAGCGCCTCCACCTGGCGACGGCGACGGACATGGGCGGCGACGACCTGCTCTTCGAGTGGTCGGCAGGCGAGGCGCACCACCACCTCATCTGCTCGAGCTGCCGCAAGACGCAGGTGCTCGACCACACCTACCTTGAGGGACTGGCGGAGCGAGTTGGGCGGGACTTCGGCTTCCAGGCCGACCTCCAGCACTTCGCCATCTTCGGGGTGTGCCGGGAGTGCCGGGAGGGGGCGGCGACGTGACCCCGCCCGAGCTGCTAAAGGCGATGCGCGAGGTCGTGGGGCGGGAGCACGTGCTGTACAAGCCCGAGGACCTGCTCGTCTACGAGCTGGACGGGACGATCGACCGCTCGCTGCCGGAGGCGGTCGTGTTTCCCGCCGACACCGGGGAGGTGCAGGGCATCGTGCGGGCCTGCAACACGCTCGACGTGCCGGTCACGCCGCGGGGCGCGGGGACGGGGCTGAGCGGCGGTGCGGTGCCGGCGAAGCAGGGCGTGGTGCTGGCGACCGCGCGCATGCGCCGCATCCTCGACGTGGACCCGGTCGAGCGGACGGCGACGGTGGAGCCAGGAGTGCCCAACATCCAGCTCTCGGAGGCGGCGGCCGAGCACGGCCTCTTCTACGCGCCCGACCCGAGCAGCCAGAAGGCCTGCACGATCGGGGGCAACGTGGCGGAGAACGCAGGCGGGCCGCACTGCCTCGCCCTGGGGGTGACGACGAACCACGTGATCGGGATGGAGGTCGTGACGGCGAGCGGTGAGGTGGAGTGGCTGGGGAGCCACGGTCCCGAGCCACTCGGGTACGACCTGCGCGGGCTCTTCATCGGCTCGGAGGGGACGCTCGGCATCGCGACGAAGGTGGTCGTACGGCTGCTGCCCGTGCCCGAGACGGTCGTGACGCTGCTCGCCATCTTCGATGACGTGGAGAGCGCAAGCGAAACGGTCTCGGCGGTGATCGGGGCGGGGCTCGTGCCGGCGGCGCTCGAGATGATGGACCGGGTGACGCTGCAGGCGGCGGAAGCGGGGCTGCGCTGCGGCTATCCGCCCGACGCAGGGGCGGTGCTGCTGATCGAGCTGGACGGCATCGAGGAGGTCGTGCGGGGACAGGTCACGCAAGCGCGGGCGGCGTGCAACGAGCACGGCGCGACCGAGATCCGCACGGCCACGGAGCCGGCCGAGCGGGAGCTGCTGTGGAAGGGGCGCAAGGGAGCCATCGGGGCGCTGGGGCGGATCGCGCCCAACTACTACCTGCTCGACGGGGTGGTGCCGCGCTCACGGCTGGTCGAGACGATGGGAGACGTGGCGCGCATCGCCGAGGGGTACGGGTTCCCGGTGGCGAACGTGTTCCACGCAGGCGACGGCAACCTCCATCCCTGCCTGCTGTTCGACGAGCGGGAGGAGGGGGCGACGGCGCGCGTGCTGGAGGCGGGCGGCGAGATCATGCGGGTGTGCGTCGATGCGGGGGGCGCGCTCACGGGCGAGCACGGCGTGGGCTACGAGAAGCACCGCTTCATGCCGTGGCTCTACAGCGAGACCGATCTGGAGAACATGCGACGAGTACGAGGCGTGTTCGGGAACGCGGGCGCGTTCAACCCCTGCAAGGTATTGCCGGAAGGCACCGGCTGCGGCGAGATGGCGCACCAGAAGGGGGCGCTGGCGGCAGCCGGCCCGGACGCCTATGTCTGAGGCGGCGGCGCAGGCGCCGCCCCTCGTGGCGGGACGCGCTCCGGATGCCGTCGTGGCGCCCGCGACACTCGACGAGCTGCGTGAGCTCGTGGCGGAACATGACGGACGGACGCTCGTTCCCGTGGGGGGCGGCACCCAGCTCGCGCTGGGGAGCGAGCCGCGCGAACCCTTCACGCTGGTCGACCTGCGACCAGCGCTGGCGGGGGAAGTCGAGCACGAGCCGGCCGACCTGACGGCGGTCGTCCCGGCGGGCGTCACGCTGGGGGAGCTGGGCGCGCAGCTGCGGGCAGCGGGGCAGCGGCTCCCGCTCGACCCGCCCCACGCCGAGCAGGCGACGCTCGGGGGGGTGCTGGCGGTGGGGGCGGGAGGGCCGCTGCGCACGCGGCACGGCCTCCCGCGCGACTTCGTGCTGGGGATGACCGTGCTTCGCGCCGACGGCGAGCTGGTGAAGGCGGGGGGACGGGTCGTCAAGAACGTGACCGGCTACGACCTCATGCGGCTCTGGTGCGGGTCGCTGGGCACGATCGGGATCGTGACCTCGGTGGCGGTTCGGGTGCTGCCGCGGGTCGAGACCATCGACCTGCGCTTCGAGGTGGGGTCGCTGGCCGACGGACAGGCGCTGGCGGAGACGTTCTCGAGGGCCGACCTCCGACCCGAGTTCCTGGACCTGACGAAGGGCGATGGGGCCTGGGAGGGCGTCGTGCGGCTGACAGAAGGGGCTGTGGCGAAGGCCGAGAGCGTGGCGAGCGCGGACCTCGCGCCGTGCGGCGACGGGGAGTATCTCGCCGCGCGCGACCTCGGCTTCGGGGACGGCGACGCGCTCACACTGCGGGCCTCGTGCGCGACGAGCGCAATCGCCTCCACGGTGGCGGCGCTCGAAGCGCTGGAGCCGGCGCGAGTCCTCGTGCGGCCGCTTGCCCGCGAGGTGCGGACAACGTGGGCAGCGAGCGCGCTCCCCGCGACGGACGAGGTCGCGGGGGCGGCGGGGAGGCTGCGGGCGTCGCTGGCGGAGGCAGGAGGAGGGCTCGTGGCCGAGCGCCTGCCGGCGGAGCTGCGGGGCACGCTCGATCCGTGGGGCCACTCGCCGAACCTCGCGCGGATGGCGGCGGTGAAGGCCGCATTCGACCCGGACGACCGCCTGAACGCCGGTCGATTCGTCGGCGGGCTCTGAGATGACCGGCTGGCCGCTCGCGGACGACGCCCCGGACACCGCCGACCTGGCGAAGTGCGTCCACTGCGGGCTGTGCGTGAACTCCTGCCCGACGTACGCGATCACGGGGCTGGAGGCGGAGTCGCCGCGGGGGCGCATCCACCTGGCGCGGGCGGTGGCGGAGGAGCGCATCCCCCTGACCGATGCCGTGCAGGGCCACTGGGAGCTCTGCCTCCAGTGTCGCGCCTGCGAGGCGGTGTGTCCGAGCGGCGTGCCGTACGGACGCATCATGGAGCGGGCGCGCGCGCAGCTCGACGCGGCGCCGCCGGCGAAGGGGTGGCAGCGGCGGCTGCGGCGCTTCGCCCTGCGGAACGTCATCGCGAGGCCGTGGGCGCTCGGGGCGGCGATGGCGCCGGTGCGCTGGTTCGCACGCTCGCCGCTGCGGGGGCTCGTGCGGGCGTCGGGGATCCTGAGGCTGCTGGGCCCGCTGGGGAGGCTGGAGGCGCAGCTCGGGCGGCCGGGACGGCCGTTCCGGCCGCGGGACGGGGCGGGGGCCGGCGATGTCGCGCTCTTCACGGGCTGCGTGATGGGCGAACTGTTCGGGGACGTGCACCGCGCGAGCGTGCGGGTGCTGGAACGCAGCGGCGCGCGCCCCTTCGCGCCGCGAGGGCAGGGGTGCTGCGGGGCGCTCAGCGCGCACGACGGCGACCTGGAGCAGGCGCGGCGGCTGGCACGCGCGAACATCGCGGCGTTCGAGGCCTCGGGGGCGGAGACGATCGTCGTGAACTCGGCAGGGTGCGGCGCCGCGATGAAGGAGTACGGCGAACTGCTGGCGGAGGACACCGAGTTCGCCGAGCGGGCGGTGGCGGTGGCCGGGCGGGTGGTCGACTTCAGCGAGTACCTCGCGGGGCGGGACCTGCCGGCGGGGCGGTTGCGGGGGCGGGTCGCGTACC
>DAOUID010000271.1:0-1780 GCA_034428315.1 Dehalococcoidia bacterium | reverse complement strand
ATCACCGGCCGCAGACCCGTTTCCTGCGCCCGCTCCAGCGTCGTCACCACCACCCCTGCGCCCCCCGAGCACGGCATCACGATCTCCAGCAGGTGCAGCGGGTCGACCACCATCGGCGAGTTCAGCACGTCATCGATCGTGATCGGCTGGTCGCGGAAGATCGCCTTCGGGTTCTGCAGCGCGTTCTCCCGACCCTGCACGGCGATCTTCGCCAGCGTCCGCGGCTCCAGGTCGTATTCGTGCATGTACCGCTGGGCCACCATCGCGAAGTGCGAGTTCGGGTTGATCAGCCCGTAGGGTGCATCGAACTGCCCGTGTGGCGCGCCCCACGCGTCCGCCCCCATCATCCAGTTCTGCGTCCGCGGCGACGCCCCCGGCTCGGGCGGCGCCGGCACCGACGGCAGCAGGCACAGGCAGGCGTCGCACACCCCCGCCTCGATTGCCGCGGACGCCCGCCACACCATCCCCGTCGCGTTCGCCCCGCCCAGGTCCACCACCTCCCCGAAGTTCGTCTCGATGCCCAGGTACTCCGCCACCGCCGCCGGCGCGAACATGGGCGCGTCCCCCAGCCGCGTGCAGAGGATGCCGTCGATCTCCCCCAGCTCCATGCCCGCGTCCTCGAGCGCCTCGCGCGCCAGGTTCCCGTACGCCTCCAGCCCGAACATGGGCGTGTCCCAGCGTCGTTGCGGCGCCCACTCCGCCGTCCCGCTGATCGCCGCTCGCCGCCCGTTGCGCATCGACTCCTCCATCTCCGTCGCGCCAGCCTACTCCCCGGCCCCGCGGTACGCGCCCGTGGCCGTCGCCGCTTGCGCCCGCGTGCTCCGCTGGCCAAGCTGCGCGACAAGCATGCGCATCGCCTCCCTCCTCCCCAGCGCCACCGAGATCGTCTTCGCCGTCGGCGGCGGCGACGAGGTCGTCGGCGTCTCCCACGAGTGCGACTACCCCGACGCCGCCCGCGGCCTCCCCGTCCTCACCGGCCCCTCCGTCGAAACGCGCGGCCTCCCCCAGGCCGAGATCGACGCCGCCATCAGCGGCCTCCTCGCCTCCGGCGGCTCCACCTACGCCATCGATGTCCCCCGCCTCCGCGAGCTCCAGCCCGACCTCGTCATCACCCAGGCCCTCTGCGACGTCTGTGCCGTCAGCGAGGGGCAGGTCCACCGCGTCGTGCACGAGGAGCAGCTCGGCGCCCGCGTTCTCACGCTCACGCCCCTCGACCTCGAGGGCGTCGCCCATTCCGTCGAGGAAGTCGGGGAGGCCACCGGCCGCCCCGCCGAGGGCGTCCGCCTCGCCGCTGACCTGCGCGAGCGTATCGCCCCGCCCTCAGCGCTTCCCCCGTCGCCGACCCGCGTCCTCGCCCTCGAGTGGTTCGACCCGCCCTTCACCGCCGGCCACTGGGTGCCCGAGCAGATCGCCCGCGCGGGGGGCGAAGACGTCCTCGCCCTGCCCGGGCAGAAGTCTGAGCGCGTCACCTGGGACACCATCGCCACTACTGCCCCCGATGTCGCCCTCCTCCTTCCCTGCGGCCTCTCCCTGGACGAGGTCGTGCGCGAAGCCGCCGCCCTCGCCCAACGCCCCCAGTGGCGCGCCCTCCCCGCTGTCCGGAAAGGCGCCGTCTGGGCCCTCGACGCGAACGCCTGGTTCAGCCGCCCCGGACCCCGCCTCCTCGACGGCATCGATGCCCTCTGCGCCATCCTCTCCGACCCCACCGGCGACCACCCCGTCCCCGGCGCCCGCCGCCTCCCCGCCCCCTGAACCTGCGCCTTTCCCCCGCTCGCGTACG
>DAOUID010000270.1:0-9033 GCA_034428315.1 Dehalococcoidia bacterium | reverse complement strand
ACATCGTCAGCTCCCTGCAGGGCGGCAAGAGCGTCATCGTCCAGTTTGGCCGCTTCGGCAACGACCTCACCAGCTACATGCTCGTCGCCAACATGCTCTCCCGACGCATCTGGGAGCGTTACCGCGACAGCACCGAGCGTTCGCGCGAGCAGGAGGCTCCCAACCGCCTCGTCATCGTCATCGAGGAGGCGCACAAATTCGTCGACCGTTCCCTCGCCGGCCAGAGCATCTTCGGCCAGATCGCCCGCGAGCTGCGCAAGTACAACGTCACCCTCCTCGTCATCGATCAGCGCCCCAGCCAGATCGATCCCGAGGTCCTCTCCCAGATCGGCACCAAGTTCACCCTCCAGCTCGACAGCGACAACGACGTCGAGGCCATCGTCGGCGGCGTCCAGGGCAGGAGCGGCCTGCGCCAGGTGATCGCCTCCCTCGAGAGCAAGCGCCAGTCCCTCGTCTTCGGCCACGCCCTCCCCATGCCCGTCGTCGTCCAGACTCCCGAGGCCACCAACGACGACTCCGCCCGCGCCTCCCTCCGCGCCCGCCTCGGCCTCCCCGAGCACGAGGAGGCTAGCCCCGCCGCCGCCCTCTTCGGCGCCCCCGATCGCGACCCCGAACCGCCCGCGGCCCCATCGTGAGCGAGGCGCCCCGCTCCGACGCCGAGTGGGACGCCGGCGCGCTTGGCTGCGGCGAAGTCCTCGTGATGCTACGCTCGCGCATGCGGCGGCTCGCCGGGGGCCAGGTCCTCAAGCTCACCGTGCGTGACCTGGGCGCCCCCGAGGAGATGGCGGCCTGGTGCCGCATGACCCGGCGCCGCCTGCTCCGCGCCGACCATCCCCACTACTGGATCGAGCAGCGCCAGGACCCCTAAAGCGAAGGAGACACCCGCCCCGTGCCAGGCAAGTTCTGCGTCAACCTCACCTCCTCCGGCAACGACCCCGACAAGGCGACCGTCGGCTTCGTCGTCGCCAATGCCGCCCTCGGCTCGGAGAAGGAGACCCTCGTCTTCCTCAGCACCGAAGGCGTCCGCCTCGCCGAGAAGGGCTACGCCGATGCCATCCGCGAGGAGGGCTTCCTCCCCCTCACCGAGCTGATGGACGCCTTCACCGAGGGCGGCGGCCTCATCTACGTCTGCGCCCCCTGCTTCAAGAAGCGCGGCCTCGACGAGAACAACCTCGTCGAAGGCGCCCGCATCGTTGGCGGCGCCATGCTCGTCGAGTTCCTCTCCGACGGCGCTCCCAGCGTCACCTACTAGCGGAAGCCCCACCCGTGAGCCCCGAAGCGGACACGCCCGACCCACTGGAACGGCATCCGCTCGCGCCGGACGCCGCCTTCGACGGTGGCGACCTCGACTGTGGGGGCGGCCTCCTCCTCCTCATCCGCCGCCACATCGATCCCCTCCCGCCCGGCGGCCTCATCGAGATCCGCTCGACCGAGCCCACGGTCGAGGTCGAGCTGCCCGCGTGGTGCCGCCTCACGGGCAACGAGCTCGTGTCCTGGACGAAGGAGGGCGACCAGCGCAGCTACCTCGTGTCGAAGGGGCCGCTCGCCGCCCGCACCGAGGCCCCCCCGGCCTCCCCCGCCCCGGCCCCGCTTGTCACCCCGCCCCTGGCCGAGCCGCACATCCCCGCCGACTTCCCCGCGCCTGCCCCCGCCCCCGCGATCGCGCCGCTCTCGGTCATGGGCATCGGCAGCTGGCCCCGCCCCCGCTGGTTGCTCCAGGCCCTGCACGACCACCTCGAAAGCCGCCTTGGCGACGAGGCCTTCCACGAGACGGCCGACGACGCCGTCCGCCTCGCCCTCGATGCCCAGCGCCGCGCCGGCGTCGACGTCGTCACCGATGGCGAGCAGCGTCGTGACAACTACGCCAGCTTTGTCGGCGGCCTCCTCGACAACTGTCAGCTCATCCCGCTCAGCGACCTCACCGCCATGGTCGACGACTCAGATGAGTTCCGGCGCGAGCTGAGAGCCCTCGACGTGCCCGCCGGGGACGTGCGCCACCCCGTCGTGCATGGCCCCCTCGGCCGTAGCCGCCCGCTCGCCGCCCACGAGCTCGCGTTTGTCCGCTCCTGCACCGGGGCGCCGGTCAAGGTCGCTCTCCCCGGCCCCTACCTGCTGACCCGAACGATGTGGCTCGACTGCCTCCGCGAGCGCCCCTACGAGACCCGCCACGACCTTGCCGTCGATGTCGTGCGCGTCCTTCGCGAGGAGGTGCATGTCCTACTCGCCGGCGGCGCCGCCCTCGTGCAGTTCGACGAGCCCGTGCTCACCGAGGTCGTCTACGGCGAAGGCGGCGCGAAGCGTAGCTTCATGTGCGGCGCCCTTGGCGAGAAGCTCGCGCCCGACCGGGAGCTTGCCTTCGCCGCCGACCTCCTCCGCGAGGTTGTGCGCGGCCTCCCCGCCGAGCGGCTCGGCCTGCACGTCTGCCGCGGCAACTGGACCCCCGACGAGTCCGCCGCACTTTCCGGCGACTACCGGCCCCTGCTCGGTTTCCTCGGTGACGCTCCCGTCGGGACCGTCTTCCTGGAGCTCTGCACGCCTCGCGCCGGCGAGATGGAGCTCCTGCGGGAGCTTCCCGAGGAGAAGCGCATAGGCGTTGGCGTCGTGAACCCGAAGAGTCCTGCGGTCGAAGCCCCCGAAGCGATCCGCGACCGAGTCGCCCGTGCCGTCAGCCTCCTCGGCGAGGAGCGCGTCCTGCTCACGCCCGACTGCGGCTTCGCCACCTTCGCCGACAACCCCGTCGCCTCCGCAGGCGCTGCCGAGGCGAAGCTCGCGGCCATCGTCGAGGCCCGCAACTCCCTGCGTTCCGCCTGAACCGGCCTCGCCTCGCCGGGAGCGCGGGGAGCGCCTACGCCCGCCCCAGCGCCGCGTACACGCGGTGCGGCACCGCCATCGGATCCTCGGGGAAGCGCTCCGCCAGCATCGCCTCTAGACCCTCATCGAACCGCGCCACCTCTGTCTCGCTGAGCGTCGCCGCCACCCCCGCGCTCGCCCGAATCCTCCCCCGCCACGCCTCGTGCGTGTATGGCACCGCCATATCGAACTCGAACGTGGCGCGCTCGCCGAACCCCGCCGCCCGGAGCTCGTCCAGCCAGCGAGGGTGCCGCCCGCTTCCGCCCCCCATCGTCCACTTCGGATTCGCCGCGGCGATCAGCGCCTCAGTCGCTTCCGGAATGCTCCCCGGTAGCGGAAGCCAGTCGAGCGAGCAGATCACAAGCCTGCCTCCCGGCTTCAGCAGGCGCCTGGCTTCGGCCGCCGCGCGGGGCCGGTCGAACCACCACCACGCCTGCCCCGCGATCACGAGTTCGGCATGGCCCGAAGGCAACCCGGTTTCTTCCGCCCTCGCCTGCAGGTAGCGGATGCTCACGCCCGCCTGTTCGTCGAGCGTCCGCGCCTGGTCCGCCAACGCCGCCGACGGATCGATGCCGACCACCGTGGCGCCCCTGAACGCCAGGCCGCGCGCCACGGTGCCCGTCCCCGTGCCGAGGTCTACGGCATCGATGCCCGCGATACGCACGCCGTGCGTCCTGAGCTCGTCGTAGAAGCGGTCCGGGAACCCGGCCCGGAACGTCGCATAATCGGACGCCCCCCTGCCGAAGTCCACGCCCGCCATCCGCTGGGCCCGCGTCCCCCTGCCCTCCCGGCCCTCGTTCACGCCTAGCTGCCCGTGGCCGCCGCCTCCTGCGGCTCGCTCCCGCCCCGCGACGTGAAGCGTCCGAAGAACCGCCCGATGTCGTGGTTCTCCCACGCCACCAGGATCTGCGCCGCCACGAAGATGCTGCTGTACATCCCCGCGATCACGCCTATCAGTAGCACCAGCAGGAAGTTCTGGATCGTCACGCCCCCGATCAGGAACATCGCGATGATCGTCAGTACCGTTACGAACGACGTGTTGATGGACCGCACCAGCGTCTCCGTCAGGCTCACGTTCACCGCCTCCGCGAACGGCACGAAGGCGTCCCGGGAGGTCACCTCCCGCACGCGGTCGAACACGACGATCGTGTCGTGCACGGAGAAGCCGATGACCGTCAGGATGGCGACGATGAAGGCTGTATCCACCTCCGTCCCCGCGACCTTCGCCAGCAGCGAGAACAGCCCCAGCACGATCACCGAGTCGTGGACGAGCGCGATCACCGCGCAGAGCCCGTAGCGCCACGCCGCCCGCTGCCGCCGGAACGCGAACGCCACGTAGATCAGGATCGCCACCGCCGCCGCCGCGACCGCCAGCGTCGCGTCCCGCGCAATCTCCGTCGAGACCGTCCCCGAAACCGTTGCGAAGTCGAGCCGCTGGACCGGCCCGAACTCTTCCTCGAGGGCGTCGAGAATCTCGTCGATCTCGCCTGGCGGTACCGGTCCCGCCGCGGCTGTCAGGGGCGGCGCCCCCTCCAGCTCCACCGTCCGTACGAGGTAGGTGTTGAACCCCGCCTCCTGCACCCGTGCTTCCTCGTGCCCGAGCCGGCTCAACGCGTCGCGAAGCTCGTCCGCCTCCACCACCCGCACCGGTGCCGGTGGTGGAGCCCCCGCTTCCTCAGCCGCCGCGGCATCCTCCCCGGTCGCCTCCGGCGGCTCCGCAGCCTGCTCCTCCCCGAACTGCAGCGTGAATGTCGACCCGCCCGTGAACTCGATGCCCGCCTTCAGCGGCGGTGGTATCGCCAGCGTGATCGCCGCCGCAATGAACACGACCAGCGAGAGCCCCAGCGTCAGCCAGCGGCGCTGGGCAAATGCGATGAACGTCGAGCGCGGCGTCGCCGCCGGCGCTCCCTCGTCCTCGCCCTCCTCCGCCCCGGAAGACAGCCCTTCGGCATTGAACAGCCAGCGCGAGCGTCCGATCCTCGTTCCCACGAACATCCGCAGGAACGTCCGCGTGACGACGATCGCCGAGAACATGCTGACGGCCACGCCGATCGCCAGCGTGATCGCGAACCCCCGCACGAACGACGCCCCGAACTGGTCGCCGAACCAGAACAGGATCGCGCACGTGATGAAGGTCGCGACGTTCGAGTCCCGGATCGAGGGCCACGCCCGCCGGAAGCCCGTCTCGATCGCCGTTGCCAGGGGCCGGCCCCGGCGCAGCTCCTCCTTCATCCGCTCGAAGATGAGGATGTTGGCGTCGACCGCCATGCCCACCGAGAGGATGAACGCCGCGATTCCCGAGAGCGTCAGCGTCACCGGCCAGAGCTTGAACACCGTCAGCGTGATCAGCGCGTAGACGATGAGCGCGAAGGCCGCCAGCACCCCGGGGAGCCGGTAGTACAGGATCATGAACGCCAGCACCGCCAGCAGCCCGATCTCCGCCGCGTTCACCGAGGCCTTCACCGAGTCGTCGCCCAGCGAGGCGCTCACTTCGTTCGCCTGGATCGTGCGCAGCGGCACCGGCAGGGCGCCCGCGTTCAGCTGTCGCGAGAGGTCGCTGGCTTCGGTGAAGCTGTCCAGCCCGGTGATTGTCCCCTGGTCCTCGATGACGCCCGTGACCACCGCGTCCGAGATCAGCTCGTTGTCCAGGTAGACCAGCAGTCGCTTGAGCGGATCCCCGAGCGGGCGGTCGTACGCCCGTGCCGTAATCTGCCGCATGAGCTCGTTGCCGACGCCCGTCGTCTCGAAGTTCACCGCGAACTGCGTGCCTCGACGTTCCGGGTACGTGTTGCTCTTCAGGTGCTGCCCGGTCATCGCTATCTCGACGCCGTCGATGATCCCCGTCGCCGGAACGAGCTCCCCATCCTCATTGAAGACGAAATACGCAAGCGAGGCCGTCCGGCCTATCAGCCGTTCCGCGTCGGGAAGGCTCATCCCCGGAACCTGCACGTCCAGGCGGTTGCCGCTCGCGATCTGGATCTCCGGCTCCACCACGCCGAACGCGTCCACGCGCCGCTCGATGACCTCCTTGGCTACCTCAAGCGACTCCGCCAGATCCCCCTCGTAGTCCGGCGGCGGCTCCGCCTGGAGGACCAGGTGCGCCCCGCCCTGCAGGTCCAGTCCAAGCCGCATCGTCGGCCGTTCGAAGCCGCCGATGCTGATCCCCCGTCCCTCGGGCCAGAAATCGCCGGGGAGGTAGCGCGTCGGGGCGCTCGGCCAGACGGCGATCAGGCAGAAGATGCTGCCGATCAGGATCGCCAGGAACGTCAGGCCGGTGGTGGGACTACGCATTCGGGTCGCCGGTCTCGCCGGCGCCCGCCGCCACCGTTTCGAGCGCCTCCTCGGGCGCGGGCTCCAGGGTCGTCAACCGGCGCTCGATCGCGTCGGTCAGTGCGCGCACGTGGATTCCCGGCGCGATCTCGAGGATCAGCTCCGTGGGGCCGTCGTCCGGGGCCTGAACGTCCTTCACCTCGGCGATGATGCCGCCGGTGGTCACAACCTCGTCGCCGATCTGCAGCTCGCGCACCGCCTTCTTGCGCTGGCGCTGCTGCTTCAGGACCGGCTGGAGCAGGATGAAGTAGAACGCCGCCACGGCGAGCACCGTGTAGAAGATGACGCTGAACATCACAGCCATGGCAGTACTCCGGACCTAGCCCTCGGCGTTCAGGCGTTCGAGTGATTGGCGCGCCAGCGCGAGAGCGGTGGCGCGATCGTCCACTTCGCCCGCCAGCTGAGCTTCGCGAACCGATGTTAGGACAGCCCCCAGAAGCCGTCCACTTGGCAGCCCAAGCTCCCGCATCAGCTCCTCGCCGTCCACCAGCACCGGCTCCTCCTCGCGCAGCGCCTCCGCCGTGCGCGTCACGATGTGCCCCAGGAAGGCGAGGTGCCGCTCGAAGTGCTCCCGCTGGTACCTGGGGCCTCGCGTCGCCATGCCGTCCGCCAGCTGCAGCAGCAGGAGCGGCAACGTCTGGCCCGAAAGGTCCCTCGCGAAGCGCCTCAGCGCCCGGTCCGTCGGCGGCCACGATCGCGCGAATTCCCCCGGCCGCAGGTGGTACCGCACCATCGTCGTGACGAACTCGATGCTCGCCTGCTCGAACCCCAGCGCGGCCAGCCGCCCCTCCAGCAGCTCCGCCCCCACCGGACCGTGCCGGGGAAAGCGCAACTTGCCTTCCCGTACGACCGCTGTTCGTGGCTTGGCGATGTCGTGGACCAGGCACGAGAGCCGCAGCAGGTGCTGGAGGGGGCGTCCGTCGATCTCCTTCCCCAGCCAGTCCGCCACCGAGATATCGCCCAGGCGGCCGGGCATTCCCAGCCCCTCGATCCCCTCCCCGAGCGCCCGGTCGAGCGCCCCCACCGCGCAGAGGTTGTGGTCCAGCACGGTGTAGTGGTGGAGGGCGGGCTGCTCGAAGCCGCGGCCCTCCTCCAGCTCCGGAAAGAGCGCCGTCGTCAGCTTCCCCAGCGTGTCCAGGTCGCGCAGGGCCGCCTCCGCGTCCTCACGCCCGATCGCCTCGAGGAGCTCCCTGGGGGGTGTCACGCGAGCAGTCTACCGCCGCGCCCCGCCTAGGCCCGCGGGTGGGCCTGGTCGTACTGCTCCCGCCGCTGCTGGTCCGTGAGCTGCGTGTAGATCTGCGTCGTCGAGATGCTCGCGTGCCCGAGCGCCTCCTGCACGTTCCGCAGCGGCATTCCCCCCGAGAGCATGTGCGTGGCGTAGGTGTGCCGCAGGGTGTGGGGCGTGATGCCGTCCAGCCCCGCCTCCCGGGCGTAGTTCTTCAGGATGAGCCAGAAGCCCTGCCGCGTCAGGCGCCCTCCCCGGCGGTTCACGAAGAGCGCCGGCTCGTTCCGGTTGCGCACCATCTTCGGCCGCACGTGGAAGATGTACTGCCGCAGCTCGTCCACGGCGCGCTGGTGCAGCGGCAACGCCCGCTCCTGGTCGCCCTTGCCGATGCCTCGCACTGTCACCGGGTCGCTCTCGAGCGCCACGTGGCCCACGTCCAGCGAGACCAGCTCCGTCACACGCATGCCCGTGTGGTAGGCCAGCTCCAGCATCGCCTTGTCGCGTTGCGCGACGGGCGTGCTTCTCCGCGCGGGCTGTTCCAGGAGCTCGTCCACTTCCTCCGGGGTCAGCGTCCGGGGGAGCGCCTTCCCCACCTGTGGTGAGCGCAGATCCTCCGTCGGGTCGCAGGTCAGGATGCCTTCCGCCGCCATGAAGCCGAAAAACGACTTCACCGCCGCCACCTTTCGCGCAACCGTCGCCGCTTTGTAGCGCCTCCCCCGCAATTCCTCGACAAACGTGAGCAACATCTCGTCCGTGATCGCCTCCCATGAGGCGTTCACTTCGCCAACCTGGAGGGCCACGCTCTTCTCAAACTGAGCGAGGTCGCTTCGGTAGGCGGAGATGGTGTTTTCGGAGGCGTTCTTCTCAACGGCCAGGAAGGTCAGGAACTCGTTGATGCGGGTATCCACTCCAGGCCCCCTCCAGGACACGACTCGCTATGCGTTCGGTGCGGAGGGCTCATCCTAGGCGGGCGCGCCGCACTTCGCTACAGGAAAGCCCTTCGTTCCGGTGAAGATTTGGTAGTCGCTCAGAAATCGTGTGCGAACGTCGTGCATCTGCCTACACGGGAGCCGCAAAATGACGCCTCCGGGTTACGAGCGCGGGGTGTTCTAGGGCGAAGTGTTGTTCCCGCCACCCGCCTCCGTAATGCGCAGCCAGCGACGTTTCCCCACCCGCACCCGCGACCCCATCCGGGCTGGCTCTCGCCCATCCGCCGCCGGCGCCCCGTCCACCGTGACCGCTCCCTGCTCGAACAGCCGGCGCGCCTCCCGCCTCGATGGAGCCGCCCCAGCGTCCACGATCACGTCAATCAGTGCTTGCCCTTCCCGCGCCGGCGCTTCCGGCATCTCTTCCGGCTCCTCGCGGCGCTGCACTGTCCGTTCGAAGTGCGCCTCTGCCCGGGTCGCCGCCTCCTCACCGTGCAGTTCCGTCACGATCGTGCGCGCCAGCCGCTTCTTCTCCGTCATCGGGTCGCGTTCGTTGTTCGCGAGCCCCTCGATCGTCGTCACCACATCGTTCCGGTCCAGGTTCGTCGCCAGCTGGAAGTAGTTCGCCAGCGCCCCGTCCGGTATCGACATCGCCTTCCCGTACTGCTCCTCCGGCGCCTCGTCCAGCCCGATGAAGTTCCC
>DAOUID010000269.1:0-5878 GCA_034428315.1 Dehalococcoidia bacterium | reverse complement strand
GCGCCTGGGAGCCCGCCGTCGCCCCCCACAACACCTACCCTTGCGCCGGCGAGGACCGCTGGATCGCCGTCGCCGTCATGAGCGAGGCCGAGTGGGAGGCGCTCGTGCGCGCCATGGACGAGCCCGCCTGGGCCCGCGACCCACGGTTCGGGTCGAACGCCGACCGCCTCGCCAACCAGGACGCCCTCGACGAGCACATCGCCGCCTGGACCGCCGAACGCGACGACTACGACCTGATGGCTCTCTTGCAGGCGTCGGGCGTGCGCGCGGCCGTCTGCCAGAAGCCCGGGGACCGCGTCGAGCGCGACCCCCAGTTCGCCGCCCGCAAGTGGTGGCAGACCCTCCCCCACCCCGAGATGGGCGACACCCGCCACGACGGCGTCGCCCCCCGCCTGAGCGCCACGCCCGGCGTGCTGGCGCGGTCCGCCCCCCTCATCGGCGAGCACACGCGCGAGGTCCTGTCCGAGGCGCTGAACCTTTCCGAAGCGGAAATCGACGAGTTCGCGGAAGCGGGGGTGTTCATGTGAGCGGTCCCCTCGAAGGCCTGCGCGTCGTCGAGATCTGCGACGAGCTGGGGCAGTACGCCGGCAAGCTCCTCGCCGACATGGGCGCCGACGTCGTCAAGATCGAGCCGCCCGAGGGCTCTCAGGCCCGCCGCGTTGGCCCCTTCGTGAACGACGAGCCCGGCCCCAACCGCTCGCTCAACTTCTGGTACCACAACACGAACAAGCGCTCCGCCGTCCTCGACCTCGATGGCTCCGAGTCCGACCGCGAGCTGGCCCGCGCCCTCATCGCCCGCGCCGACATCTTCCTCGAGGCGCTCGAGCCCGGCCGCCCCGCCGCCCTCGGCCTCGACTACGACACGCTCGCCCCCGCCAATCCCGCCCTCATCCACTGCGCCCTCACCCCCTTCGGGCAGGACGGCCCCTGGGCGCACTACCGCGTCTCCGACCTCGTCGCGCTGGCGGCGGGCGGCCCCATGAACATGAACGGCTACGACCCCGAGGACGCCCCCGGCGCCCCGCCCATCCACGGCAAGGGCGACCAGGCCTACAACACCGGCGCCCACTTCGCCGTCATGGGCATCCTCACCGCCCTCGTGGGCCGCGACGCCAGCGGCGAGGGCCAGTACATCGACTGCTCCATGCACGAGGCCCTCTCCTCGGCCACCGAGGTCGGGCTTCCCCACTGGCTCTACACGAAGACGAACATCATCCGCCAGACGGGACGCCACGCCGCCGTCATCCGCACGGAGCCGTGGATCCACCGCGCCCGCGACGGCAAGGACGTGCTCGTCTTCAACATCGGCCGCAGCGCCGAGTCGTGGGGCAAACTGAAGCGCTGGATGCAGTCGCACGGCTTCGGCCTGAACTTCGACGAGGAGCGCTTCGACGACCCCATGAACCGCATGGCAGCCCGGGGCGCTCCCGAGGCGAAGGAGATCTTCGCGGAGGTCTCGCGCTTCGTCGCCAACCTCGACGCGGAGGAGGTCTACCGCGGCTCCCAGGCCTGCGGCCTCCCCTGGGGCACCGTGCGCTCCCCCGACGAGGCCGTCGACGACCCCCACCTGCACGATCGCGGCCACTTCGTCGCCACGACGGGCGAGGGCCTGGAGGGGGAGGCGCTCATGCCGGGCGCGCCCTACGTGCTCAGCGCCAGCCCCTGGGAGCTGCGCCGCCCCGCCCCGAAGCTCGGCGAGCACACGGACGAGGTGCTGGCGGAGCTTCGCCCGGCTACTCCGGAATAACCACTTCCTGCCCTACCTGCAGCGTGAGGCAGGCCTCTTCGTCGAGCCCGTTCGCCACCAGGAACGTCTGCAGGGGGACGTCGTGGTCCTGGGCGATGGCCGCGCAGGTGTCGCCCGGAACGACGATGTAGGTCGTCCCTTCCTGCGCGGCGGTGGTGTCGTCACTCGGGCTGGGGGTTGCCGCGGGGTCGGGCGCGGGGATGTTCAGGACTTCGTCCACGTGCAGGTTCGTGCAGTCCTCGTTGATGCGCGGGTTGGCGGCGAGCAACGTGGCCACCGAGATGTTGTAGAGCGAGGCGATGCCGCCGCAGGTCTCCCCCTCCGCGACCGTGTGCGTGCGCGCCGCCGGGCGTTCGGGCGCCACCGTCGGCTCCTCCGTCGAACCAGGGGCGAGGGGGTCGTCGCCGCCCAGGCGGTAGGGCGCGCGACCCTCGTCGGCGACGGCGGTGGGGACGCTTGCCGGGTCGGTCAGCGTGGGACGCGCCTGCGGAGCCTCGGTCTGCTCGTCGCCGCCGCAGCCGGCAACCACGAGCGCAACGAGCAGGGCCGCGGCGAACGTTCGGGTGAGCACCGTCGCCATGCTAGGTTCGCTAGGGTCCCCCGGCAATCTCCGCCAGCAGCGTCTGCAGGATCAGCGCCCCTGCATCCCCGATGCGGTCGACCGCCGCCGGCTCAACCTCGTCGAACACGTCGGCCGGCGTGTGGATGAGGGAGACGTCCCCGTCCGAGAGGAAGATCACGGGAACGCCAACCTGCACGAAGCTCGCGTGGTCGCTTCCGTAGCCGGGCGGCAGGGCCGAGGGGAAGGCCGCGATGCCGGCGTCCTTCAGCCGCTTCACCGCTCCCGCCACGAGGGTCGGCGTGCCGATCACCTCGACCGCTTCACCCCGCGCGGTCACGTCAAAGTTCATCATGAACTCGGGCAGCTCACCGGCGGCCGCCCAGCGCCGGGCGAGCGCGGCGCTGCCGAACAGGCCCGACTCCTCCGCTCCGAAGGTGGCGAAGCAGAGCCCGTCGTCCAGGCCGTCGGCGGCGAAGACGCGGGCCAACTCAAGGACAATGGCGACGCCGCTGGCGTTGTCGAGCGCCCCCGGCGACCCCGGAGTCGTGTCGTGGTGGCCGCCGGCGATGATGTCGCAGTGGGCCCCCGGCGCGGGCCGTGCGATCACGTTGGCCGCCGGGGGGCGTGCCGGACCGATCGTCAGCCGGATGCTGGCGCCATCCCTCGCCGCCTGCGCCAGGCGCTCCCCATCGGACTGGTGCACGAGCACGACGGGTATCGCGTCCCGCACCGGGATGGGGAACCCCCACAACCCCCAGCGATCGCGGTTCACGATGATGAGACCCGCCGCCTCCGCCCGTGCTGCCGACATGTAGAGCAGGCCGTCTCCCGGGTCGTTCGAGCCCCGCTCCCTGATGGAGATGGCGCCCGCGGGGGATGTCCCCTCCTGCGAGCGATCGTCGTGGGCGATGCCTTCCGCCGACTTCTCCGCCGTGCCCTCCCCGTTGAGTGCGAACCCCTCGATCGTTTCGTCTCCAACCGAGACCGTGGCGAGCCGGAAGCGCGTCTGGTAGTCGAACTCCATCACCTCGACGGCGTAGCCGTAGCCGCGAAGGACGCCGGCGATGTAGGCCACCGTCTCCCGCGCCGCGGGGGAACCCGACACGCGTGGCCCGATGACCGTGGAGAGGAGGCTCAGGTGGGCCATCGCCTGGTCGATGTCGAGGTCGGGCGCGGTGGCGGCGGGCGCTGGTCGGGAGGGGGCGGCGTCGGCTGCCGTGGCGGCGGCTGTGGTGGGGTCGGGGGAGACGGGTGGGGAGGGTGTGGAGGTTGGCGGGGGGCTCGTGGGCGCTGGAGCCGGTGACGCCGGCCCGCCGCCGCAAGCAGCCAGCAGGACGACGAGCGCTGTCACGATGGTGAGCCGAAGGGGCATGGGGACCAGCCGGGACGGGTTGTTTGCTAGGCGCGCCCTAGCGGCGGCGAAACGCACGCCTGATCCGTGCCAGCACGCCCGGCGGCGGGGGGTCGTACTCGACGTAACGTCCCCGCCAGTGCGCCCCCTTGGCAGCCGGCTGGCGGGCGGTGGCGGCTCGTCGCGGCCGCAAGAACGACCAGATGAACGCGCCCGCGAAGAGGACCACACCGCCGAAGGCGAGCCAGATGAACGAGCCCCAGATCGCCGAGAGGATGAAGCCGACGATCATGACGCCGGCGCCCGTGAACAGCATCGAGGCTGGCGTAGGACCGCTGACCGAGAATCCGAAGGCCGCGCCGATGCGCGAGCCCACCGGGGCCCGCCGCTGGCGCCGGCGCTGGGCCAGGGAAATCGGCTCCTCGCCGGGCTTGGGAGGCTCCTCGCCGAGGCGCGACAGGATCTCCTCGATCTCCCGGTCGATGCGGTCGGGCATGTCGCTCTCCACGATAGGGGATCAGCGAGCGGCTCGTCGATGGCTAGCCGGCGGCGTCCTTACCCCAGCCTCCCCCGCCGGGCGTACGCACCTCGACCCGGTCACCGGGGCCTGCCCGAAGCTGCTGATGGCCGCCCAGGGGCTCGACTTCGCCACCGGCCCGAGTCCGCGTGTTCTCACCATGGGCCGCCGCTTCCCCGCCGTGCGCGCCCGGCGGCCCGACCGAGCGGCGATCGCCGATCAGGGACACGTCCGCCTCCGCGAGGAACTCGATGTCCCGGACGACGCCGTCGCCGCCCCGGTGGAGCCCGCCGCCGCCGCTCCCCTCCCGCAGCTCGAAGCGCCGGATGCGGACGGGGAAGGTGCTTTCGATCGACTCTGCCGGTGTGTTGGCGGTGTTGGTCATGTGGGTCTGAACGCCGCTCTCGCCGTCTCCCCCAGGACCGGCGCCCGCGCCCCCGGGGACCGTCTCGTAGTAGGCAAACGGCCCTCCGCTCTCGCGCACGCCGCCGAAAGTGAAGTTGCTCATCGTGCCCGCGCTCGCCGCCGGGATGCGGTCCGGGAGCGCCTCCGCAAACGCGGCCAGGACGATGTCGGTCACGCGCTGCGAGGTTTCCACGTTCCCCGCGGAGACGGCGCGCTGGGGGCGGGCGTTCACGATCGAGGCCTCGGGCAGCACGACGCGGATGGGCCGGAAGACGCCCGCGTTCGAGGGTGCGTCGGGAGGGAGGAGGCAGCGCACGCAATAGGCCACGGCTGATCGGGTGACGGCGGCGACGGCGTTGATCGAGGCGGGTTGCTCCCCTGCCGAGCCGGCGAAGTCGACCGTGACCGCGTCGCCCTCCACCGCCACCCGTGCGCGCAGGGGCAGCAGGGCCCCGCCAGCGCTCTCCATGACGTCGGCCGCCTCGTACTCCCCATCAGGGATGTCGCCGAGCGCCGCCCTGGTCAGCCGCTCGGCGTAGTCCGTGAGCGAGGCCATCCAGCGAGCGAGTTCGGCATTGCCGTAGCGGGCCGCGAGCCCTTCGAGCCGGGCGGCGCCGGTGCTGAGGGCGCCGAGCTGGGCCTCGAAGTCGCCCCGGCGCTCGGCCGGCGTGCGGACGTTGCGCAGGATGAGGGCGAACAGCGCCTCGTTCAGGCGGCCCGCCTCGCGCAGCTTCAAGGGCGGGATGATCACACCCTCCTGGTAGAGCTCGGTGGCGACCGGCATGGATCCAGCCGACATGCCCCCGATGTCGGCGTGGTGGGCGCGGTTGGCGACGAACCCTATGAGCTCGCCGCTCGCGAACACCGGAGCCACCAGCGTCACGTCGGGGAGGTGCGTCCCCCCGAGATAGGGGTCGTTGACGATGGCGACGTCGCCCTCGCTCCAGGGCGCGAGCGCCGACACGGCCGCGATCGACTCGGGCATGGCGCCGAGGTGGACGGGGATATGGGCCGCCTGCGCGACCATCTCGCCTTCCGCGTCGAAGACGGCGCAGGAGAAGTCTCGCCGCTCGCGGATGTTGGGCGAGTGCGCGGTCCGCCAGAGCGTGACGCCCATCTCCTCGGCTGCCGACGCGAGGAGGGCGTTCCAGACGGCCAGGCGGGCAGGGTCGTCGCTCATGCCGGTATCACCTCGAGGTTGCCGCCGGCGTCGACCGTGGCGCGCCAGCCCTGCGGAATGAAGGTCGTTGCGTCCGGCTGCGTGACGACGGCCGGTCCGTCGAGCGTCGCTCCAAC
>DAOUID010000268.1:0-2352 GCA_034428315.1 Dehalococcoidia bacterium | reverse complement strand
GCCGCCGGTGCGGCCGCTGCCGGCGGCTCGGCTTCCGCCGGCGCGGCGCTTGCGCTGCCTGCGGGAGCGCCCGGCAGCACGTCCGGGACCTCCTCGTCGGCTGCGTAGATCCAGCCCACCACGTCGCCGGGGTCGACCGTGGTCTCGGCAGGCACCAGGTGCCGCACGATGCCCGCGGCCTCCGCCTCCACCTCCATCTCCACCTTCTCGGTCTCGAGCCGGTAGAGGTCCTCGCCGAGCTTGACTTCGCCCCCGTCGGGGATGTGCCACTCGGCTACGGTTCCTTCGGTCATCGTCATACCGAGTTTCATCATGTAGATCTCGGTCGGCATCTCGGCAACCCCCGTCCTTGTTCGGTTCTTTAGGCCTCGGCCGAGCCCACGGGCTCGGAGACGTCTTCTGAATACAGCCCCGCGCACGCTGCATGGCTCAGCGCCGCGTGAACATCGATCACCCAGGGACCGTCCCGGGCCACCCGGAGTGTAGCCCGTTGTCCCGGTTTCAACACACGCTCGCGCTCGCCGTCGAAGGCGAGCACGCCCGGCCCCGTCACCGTCACCGGGTCGCCGAGCGCCAGCCGCTCGTGCGACCGCACCGCGATCGGCTCGTACAGCCCCGGCGCGATCGGCGCCAGCACGGAGACCCCGCCCTCGCCCGGGCCCAGCTTCAGGTGCAGCGCCTCGTCCTCGTCCGGTGTCAGGGGGCTCAGCAGCCCCCCGATCGAGGTAATGCCCACCGCTGGCGGCTCCGCCCGTGTCAGGACGGCTTCGCGCAGGCGCTCCCCGCCCCAGATGGCCCGCGACCCCACGAAGCGATCCGCCGCCAGCACGGCGTCGATCAGGGCGATGTCGTCGCGCTCCCCCTCGATTTCGACGTGGATGGCCTTCACCTGCCTCGCCACCCGCTCCAGGGGGATCTTGCCGCTCGCGACCAGTCCCGCCGCCGAGCCCGCCACCGTTGCCTCCACCATCGTGGGAAAGACATTGTTCGTGCCCGTCGAGACGGGCACGAGGGGCGCGTCCTGCCAGCCGAGGGCGAAGGCCCGGTTCGTGCCGTCCCCGCCCAGCGTGATAATGGCCCCGCAGCCTTCGGCCTGCATCGACTCGGCCGCGCGGATGGTGTCCAGCGCGCTGGCCGTGTGTGTCGTCTCGACGGCCACGAAGGTGGCGTCATGCCCGAACTCTTCGGTCGCGGCTGCCGTGATGCCGTGGGTATCGGGCATGTAACGGAAGTCGCGAACCCCGCTCGCCAGCGCGCCGACGATGGCGCGGCGCACGATCGCGCGCTTCTCCTGGTTGTCGAAGACCGACGCGCGCGCAACGAGGCGGCGAATGTCCTTCCCCGAAGCGGGGTTGGCGGCGATCCCGAGCGGGCGCGAGGTCGTCAGGGCCTACCCCGTCCCGAGGATCTGCCGCGCCTCGGCCGCGATGCGCTCGGCGTTCGGCACGTACGTCTGTTCCAGCACCGGGCTGAACGGCACGGGCGAGAACGGCGCCGCCACGCGGCCCACGGGCGCGTCGAGGTAATCGAACGCCAGCTCCGCGATCTGCGCCGCGATCTCCGCGCCCACGCCGCCGAAGCGGACGGCTTCGTGCACCACGAGCGCGTTATGCGTCTTCGAGACCGAGTTGATGATCGTCTCCGTGTCCAGCGGCTGCAGCCACAGCGGGTCGATCACCTCGGCGCTCACGCCTTCGCCCTCGAGGATGTCGGCGGCCTTCGTGGCCTCGTGGATCATCCGGCCGTGGGCGACGATCGTGAGGCTGTCGCCCTCGCGCAGCACGTTCGCCTTGCCGATGGGAAGCGTGTACGGCTCCTCCGGTACTTCGCCCGGAAGCGCCATCAGGCCCTTGCACATCACGACGAACACCGGGTTCGGCTCGCGCGCGGCCGTGATGATCGCGCCCTTCACGTCGTACGCCGTCGCCGGCATCACCACCTTCAGGCCCGGCGTGTGGCACAGCCACGCTTCCAGGCTCTGGGAGTGCTGCGCGGCCAGGTTCATGCCCGCGCCCGACATCGTCAGGACGGTCACCGGCAGGGTCGCCTTGCCGCCGAACATGTACCGCATCTTCGCCAGCTGGTTCACGATTTCGTCCATGCACTCGCCGATGAAGTCCATGAACATGATGTCGACGATCGGCTTGAGGCCCGTGGCCCCCGCCCCCACCGCCAGTCCGATGATGCCGGACTCGCTGATGGGCGTGTCGATTACGCGATCCGGCCCGAACTCGTCGAGCAGGCCGCGGTAGATGCCGAACACGCTGCCCGCGCCGGCGACGTCCTCGCCGGCCATGAACGCCAGCGGTTCTTCCTGGAGCGCCTGGCGGACGCCCTCCGTGATCGCGAGGG
>DAOUID010000267.1:0-3133 GCA_034428315.1 Dehalococcoidia bacterium | reverse complement strand
CGACGATGACGCCAACGATCGCGACGATGCCCGTGCCGAACACCCAGAGGGCGCGGTAGAGCTCGGCGTGGAGGATGTCGCGGGTGACGAGGGGGCTGGTGGCGTCCTCGACGACTTCGACGATGCCGTCGGCGGCGGGCTCGGGGAGTCCGCGGCCGACGAGCTTCTGGAATGCCTCGCGCGAGTTGAAGGTGAGGGCCATCGCTTCGAATCGTAGCAACACTTGTAAGAGGCTGGCAACATTCCCTACAATGGTCCCGCGGGTAGCACGGGAATGTCATTCACGTTCGACACATCGCAGGCGGTCCAGCGGCTCCGGCAGCGCGGGGTCGAGGAGCCTGCGGCGGAGGGGATGGTGGAGCTGGTGGCGGAGGCGACGAGCCCGCTGGTCACGCGGGAGTTCTTCCTCACCACGCTGCGGGCGGAGATGGCAGGGTTGCGGGCGGAGCTCCACCACACGTTGATGGTGCTGGGGCTCAGCCTGGCGGGGCTCATGATCGGGACGGCGGGGGTCTCGCTGGCGGCTGCGGCGCTCCTGTTCTAACCAGGCGGGGGATCAAGAGCCAACAACGCTGAACGCTTACCCTTAGGGGTATGGCGAGCGCAGCGGTGAGTGCGGGCGGGGGTCCCGGGGTGGGGCTGGCGGAGGCGGAGGCGGCGCGGCGGCTGGAGGCGGGGCAGGGGAACGTCGATACGACGCGGCAGCGCTCGGACTGGGACGTGGTGCGCTCGAACGCGCTGACGTTCTTCAACGTGATCCTGCTGGTGATGATCGTGGCGCTGCTGGTGGTGGGGGAGTTCCGGGACGGGCTCTTCGTGGGGGCGGTGGTGTTCGCGAACGTGGTGGTCTCGACGTACCAGGAGCTGCAGGCGGTGCGGACGCTGCGGTCGCTGGTGGCGCTCACGGCGCCGCGGGCGCGGGTGGTGCGGGGCGGCGAGGAGCGCGAGATCCCGGCGGAGGAGGTCGTGCGGGGGGACCTGGTGCACCTGCAGCCGGGGGACCAGGTGGTGGCGGACGGGCCGGTGACGGGGCGGTCGGGGGAGGTGGACGAGTCGCTCCTGACGGGGGAGGCGGACTCGATCCGGAAGGCTCCGGGGGACGAGCTGCTGTCGGGGTCGTTCTGCGTCGCGGGGGACCTGTACTACACGGCGGAGCGGGTCGGGAACGAGGCCTATGCGCTCAAGCTGACCTCGGATGCGCGCCAGCTCGTGCGCCGCATGACGCCGCTCCAGATCCACCTGAGGCGTCTGCTGCGGGTGCTGGTGGGGGCGACGATCGTGCTGACGCTGGCGATCGTCATCTCGTACAGCGTCGACGACCGCGGACTCGCGGAGTCGCTCAAGGCGACGACGGCGACGGTGACGACGGTCGTGCCGGTGGGTCTGCTGCTGGGGATAACGGTGGCGTTCGCGGTGGGGGCGGTGCGGGTGTCGCGGGCGGGGGCGATCGTGCAGGACATCCAGGCGGTGGAGGCGCTCAACTACGCGGACGTCGTCTGCCTCGACAAGACGGGCACGCTGACGGCGAACCGCCTGACGGTGCAGGGGATAAGGTGGGCGCCGGGCGTCTCGGGGCTGGAAGGATGGCTGGGGGCGTTCGCGGCGGCAACGGCGGGCGAGAGCAAGACGGCGTCGGCGCTGGCGGACCGGTTCGCGGGGGGAAAGAACGCGGGGGTTCCGGACGCACAGGTGCCGTTCAGCTCGGCGCGGCGTTGGAGCGCGGCGCAACTCTCGGCGGGGCCGGAGCGGCGGACGTTCGTGCTGGGAGCTCCGGAGGCGCTCCTCACGGCGGGCCAGGCGGACAGCCTGCTGACGGCGTACCAGGAGGCGAGCGCGCGGGGTCTGCGCGGGGTGGCATTCGCGGAGGTGGGGGCGCTGCCGGACCCGGAGGCGCCGCTCGTGGGGGTGCGGCCGCTGGCGTTGATCACCATCGGGGACGTGTTGCGTCCCGAGGTGAAGGAGGCGTTCCGGCTGATGGAGCAGCTCGATATCGAGCCCAAGATCATCAGCGGCGACAACCCGCAGACGGTGGCGGCACTGCTTCAGCAGCTCCAGATCCAGACGGCCGGGGGCGCCATCTCGGGCACGGACCTGGAGAAGCTCGAGGGGGAGGCGTACGAGGAGGCGGTGGGGTCGCACAGCATCTTCGGGCGCATCTCGCCGCAGCAGAAGAGCGGCATCGTGGAGTCGCTGCGGGAGCAGGGGCGGTTCGTGGCGATGGTGGGCGACGGGGCGAACGACGTGCACGCGCTGCGGGCGGCGGACATCGCCGTGGCGATGGAGTCGGGCACGTCGACGGCGCGGGGGGTGGCGGGGATCGTGCTGGTACGGGACTCCTTCTCGGCGCTCATCCGGGGGGCGCAGGAGGCGACGTTCGTGCTGGGGAACTCGGCGCGGCTGAGCAAGCTCTTCATGGCGAAGAGCGTCTACGCCTACCTCCTCATCTTCGCGACGAGCCTGCTGGGCCTGGAGTTCCCCTTCCTCCCGCGGCACGGGTCGCTGACGGCGACGCTGGCGCTGGGCATCCCGGCGATCTTCATCTCGATCAGCATCCCGCCCCCGAAGGCGGGGAAGGACTACCTGACCACCGTGCTGCGCTTCGCCTTACCGGCGGGCATCTCCCTTGCGGTGGTGGCGATGGTCGTGCAGTTCTTCGTGGAGTGGGCGTTCAACCAGGGGTCGGAGGAGTCGCGCACGCTGGTGTCGCTGGTCATCGGGTTCACGAGCATCGGCTTCATGATCCAGGTGCTGGGCTTCGAGGGCGCCTCGTTCCGCAGCCTGACGCGCCCGGTCATGACGTTATTCCTGGGCGGCCTGCTGGGGTTCCTGCTCGTCCTGACGGTGTACACGCCGTGGCTGCGCAACTTCTTCGACTTCTCCCCGATCAACGCGGGCGAGTGGGCGGTCGTGGGCGTGGGGACGGCGGCGGCGCTGGCCGGTCAGTACTACGTGAGCCACCACTGGCGCGAGATCATCGCGTTCCTCCTGGCGACGCCGGGAAGGAAGGACCGGCTGCGGGGTCGGCCGGCGTAGGGAGATCGCCGGCTCAGGCCTAGGCGATGGTTGATTTACGATAGGACGAAGCAACCTGACCCCTGCGGGAGGATCATCATGGCGGGGCACGGCGAAAACG
>DAOUID010000266.1:0-3671 GCA_034428315.1 Dehalococcoidia bacterium | reverse complement strand
TCCCTGGGGGTAGCGAGGAGGCGCTGGAGCGTCACGCCCGTGGACCCCGATGCGCCCCCCGGATGGCGCAACGTCTCGGGCAGGAGCAGCCGCCAGCTCCTCCGCACCATCCACCACACCGACGCCGTCCACGGCTTCCTCGCGGCGTTGGCGACGCAGGCCCGCAAGCAGTCGCTGGAAGTGGTGCAGCTGGACCCGCCTCGGAGGGCGTCGCGGTACTTCCGGCACGATGACCGCCTGCGCTCCGTCCAGCCGGACGCCTTCGGTGTCCTGCGGCGGCAGGATGAGATGTGGCCGTTCTTTCTCGAGTGGGAGCGCCGCGCCGTACGCCCGGTCACGATGGCCGCCCGCCTCGCCCCTTACCTGCGCTACTACGCCTCCCGCCGGCCCACCGACGACCATGGGTCGCAGCCGGCGGTGCTGGTGGTGTTTGACGACGAGCTGGCGGCGAACCACTTCCTGCGGGTGGCCCGGGAGGAGATGGAGCGGGTGAGGGTGGAGGTGCCGCTGTGGGTTTCGCACAGACAACTGCTGGAGGGGGAGGGGGCGCTGGGGCGGGCTTGGCTCCGTAGCGGGAGAGAACCGGCTGACATCTTCACTTCCCTAGCGTGTTGACTTCCCGGCCTTAGACTTGCGGTTGAACCTCAGGCATGTGGCTGTGTGGTGCAGAGTCCAGCCTGAGGACCAGCGTTAGCCCGCTCCCCTGAGACAGTGATGGGGCCGAGAATCCAGGGGAAGGGGTTTGACTGATGAGGGTTGCGGGGAGCGAGGAACTCGACGTAGTCGAGCCAGCAGCGATCATCGCAGAGGCGATGCACAAGCTTGGCGTAGACGCCCCAGAAAACAAGCTGTTGGAGGCGGCGACGGGGGTGTGGCAGGGGATCGGTTCGGAATGGGAGTTCGCCGCCCTCTCAGTTTGGGGCGGAGCAAAGCTCGTTCAACGGATTGACTCGGGGCAGTGGACGCCCGAAGCAACCGGCAAGTACAAGACGCCTGACCTGCTTGTTATTGTTCCCACCGCAGCGGGGAATGACGTCGCGTTTTGGGTGGAAGTGAAGACATCCCAGAAGGAGAAGATCAGAGTCTCCGAACGTGACTTCGCACGAATGAAGGCATTCCAAGCCAGCACAGGTCTCCCCAGCCTCATGGCTTACAAGCACAAGGACCGCATCTGGTCGCTTCGTGAGGTCGACACCCTGCACAAGGTCCGCACCGCCTATCGGCTCGATCTCACCGATATGTACGACAACCTGATGGGGACTCTGTTGAACGACTTCGCTTTCGCCGTACGAGAGGGAACGGGGTGGTACCTCGTCCTAGAACGAAAGGACGGCCGACCAGCCGACGAACCCGGCACGGCCACTTTCACGGTGGTGGACTCCTACTTTGGTGACGGCGACGGCAACAGGCTCGACTCCCATCCCTGGATGCTCTATGCGCTGCTGGCGTTGAACCCCGTCAAGAAGTCCGAATTCTCCGGCTCAAAGATCACGATGTCCTGCACGAGCCCTGGCCTCGAGAGGAGCGCGTTCGGACACAACATCTTCGGCGTCTGGGCGTGGCTCCACCACGAACAGGCTGGAGAAGTCCCCTGGGGCGCTGTTCTTCGTCGAGCACAGCACGTGCCGCCCGCCTCGGAGGTCGCCCATGAGCTTTACGCCAGGGGCTTCGCGTCGTGCATCATCCATCAGAATCCGCAGAGCGTGTCCGAAACCTTTAAGGCCTTCGCATGAGGCGGCGGTGTCTCCGTTGCGGCCAGAGTGCGCCTCCCGAGAGCCTTGCCGCTGGCAGGCCAGGCGAGGCATGGGAACTACGTGCAAAAGGCGCCGTAGGGTGGGGAGGGGGTGATGACCTCCAGTGGATTGCCCGTGGATGCAAGTTCAATGCGCTGCGAGATCGTTCCCCCCTGAATGTTGTGGCGAGCGTTCGTCACCAGCAAGGCTATCTCACTGTCATCGGGCAGCCGCATCGTGAACTCGCCGGGTGAGCTTGTAGGCCACGTCACTGCCTTCCGGAATTAGTACTGCTCGTGTGTAGAGTGTGACCATGCAGACGCAGGTTCGGAACGGCGCGATGACAACTGACGTGATGGTGCCGGTGATGGGGATCGCGGCCTGCGCCTGCGGGTCGTATGGGAACGTTCGCACCGGGTGCCACGTCTGCGGTTGGGCTGGTGGCTGGTATAGCAGCCTCACGCTCGCCGAGCACGAACTGGTCAACCGCGCCCAGAGCTGCGCGCCCGTCCCGCCCGAACTGCGCTTCGGCGGAGCGGTTGGCGCGTGATGTTGACTGGCTTCGACGTGCCCATTGAGAACCTGAACAGCGATGAGGTGTGGCGAGCGCTCGGCGAAAAGCCGGAGGAACTGCCGTACCGCAGAGTGCAGCCTGCGAAGCTGAACCCCTTTCCCTTTCCGCTCGAAAGGGGCGGGCACGTCGTCAATGTGATTATCAGCGGGCGAGTCATCGGCAGGGTTCCAGACGACGTTGTCAGCGCGCTGATCGGACACGTACGCCCCGACGATGTCGTCGGCTGTGCAATCTCCGTGACTGAGTCGGACGAAGGCGTGCGGCTCGAGGGGTGGCTAGGCTTTCACGTGCCGCCGGCGGGGGGTTGGGATCGTCGAGTGTTTGAGGTGTGGCTCTCGGTTCCGCCCCTCGGCGCGGCGCTCGACCGCATCACTGTGGCCTTGCGCTCCCTGGCGAGGCGTCTCCGGTCGTGAGCATCATCGACTGGGCATCGATATGGCTCCTGCTGGCAGCGCTTCTCCTCGAAGCGCTGGCCGCGTGGTGCGCCCACGTGCCCCGCGCTGCGGCGGTATTCGAGCGCACCAGGACATTCGTCTGGGGCAACACGGTCGGAGTGAGCGGCCCCCCGCCCGTCCCCCTTTGGGCGTGGCTCTGGGGCAAGCGCCGCTACAACGGATGGTTCGGCCCCCGTTTTCCTGACGCGCAATGGGCTGTCGAAGAGTCCGCCCCCGCGTTCAAGGGCATCGCCCGCCTCACCGTAGGATTCACCGTCTGGCTGCGTCTTGTATCGGGGGAGCCGCTGCTGCAGTGGCTGGGTTTGTCATGAGCGCGGGCTGGGCGTGATACGCCTACGGGCACAACGGGAGGGGGAAGCCCCCACCACCTAGGGGAAGTTCCTCCGTCAGTGCTTCAGGGCCACAACGTCCGGCAACGGTTTCGCTCGTCGTGACGGTGTGGGGCTACGGGTTTGCACTCGCGCAGATCTAACCGGCCCCCCATTGGGCGGCGCTTTCGACGGTATGGAGAGGCAGCCACTGTGGTCGGGGGCGCAGGTTAGGGCCGTGGGGTCACTTGGTCAGCGATAATCTGAAGGAACGCTTGGCCCGACTCACTCGTGGCGAATGCGTCGGATCCGGCTATCCCTGACGCCTCCGACGCGAGCCAGACCAGGAGAGTCGCACGGTTCTGCGTGAAAGACACGGCATGGTTGTAGTCGGCATCTGTCCGCGCTTCGCGCAAGAGCATTAGCGCCTCGGCGACCGTTCGCACATCCTCCGCCTCCCGGAGTCCCGCCACCGCCGCCGCCCACCTGGGCGGCGGAGTACCCGAGCCTGTGATCCAGAGGGAGACGCGGTGGAGGTCCCGATGCCGAAAGCGGCGAACCAGGCTGAAGCGTTCGCCGGGGTCGTCTCCCGACGCGTACA
>DAOUID010000265.1:0-8438 GCA_034428315.1 Dehalococcoidia bacterium | reverse complement strand
GGGGGTGAGCACCGAGACAGGGATGATTGTGAGTCGCCTGCCAACGGCCCTGGCGAAGCGGGAGAGCAGGTCCTGATAGCGGACGACCTGGGGGCCACCGACGTCGTAGGTGTGGCTGCCCGGAGGCTCGTTCCCCGGCAGGCGGACGAGGTATTCGATCAGGTCGTCGAGGGCGATGGGCTGGGTGAGGGAACGCACCCAGCGGGGCGTGACCATGACGGGGAGGTGATAGACGAGGTCGCGGATGACCTCGAAGGCGGCAGAGCCGGGTCCGACGACGATGCCGGCGCGGACCTCGGTCACGGGCACGGCGCCGGCGCGGAGCACGTCGCCGGTTTCCCGGCGGGAGGCAAGGTGGGCGGAGGCGGCTCCGCGGGGCTGCAGGCCGCCGAGGTAGATGATGCGGGAGACGCCGGCCTCTTCGGCTGCCCGGCGGGAGTTGGCGGCAGCACGGCGGTCACGCTCGGGAAAGTCCGAGCCGGAGGCCATGGAGTGGACGAGATAGTAGAGAACGTCCACGCCCGCGAAGGCCCGGGGAAGGGTCTCGGGGTCGAGGGCGTCGGCCTCGACGATTTTGACACCTTCCCACTCGCGCGCCTCAAGGGTCTCGCGGCGGCGGCCGGCCGCCCGGACGGTATGCCCGCTATCGACCAGGCGGGGGACAAGGTGGCTCCCGACGTACCCGGAGGCGCCGAGGATCAGGACCCTCGCCATCCCTGCCTCCGGCCCTGTGCGTACTGGTTCATCCTGCTACGAGGATAGCCCGAACCACACGCTCCCACCCTGAAGGCTTCGAGCCACGAGGGGGCCGCGAGACGGCGGGCGACGAGGTTCGACCTCAGGGCGTGGAGGGGCGAGGGGGCGGCCCCTGGCCCCGGGGCTAGCTCGAGGCCCTTCCCTCGCGAAGCTGGCGTGCGGCGACGAGGAGCAGCTCCAGACCCGCGGCTACGACTTCGAGCTGGTCCTCCTCGAGGAGGGCAAGGACCTCCTGGAGGTGGGTGGGGTCGCTGCACATTGCCCGCTCGATCGACTCCCGACCCGAGTCGGTGAGCTCGCAGACGACGACCCTGCGATCCGCGGGATCGGAACTGCGCCGCACGAGGTCCTTCTCGACCAGGCGGTCGACGAGGGCGGTCGTGGCGGAGAGGCCGCTCCCGAGCTGGGTGGCGATGGCCCCCATGCGGAGGGGCCCGAGGTTCCTGAGAAGCGCGAGCGTCTTCGCCTGGGACATGGTGACTTCCATGGCCTGCCAGCTATCGAGGTCGTTGGAGCGCACCTCGCGTTCGAGGAACCGCACCGCCTCAAGGCAGCGGTTCGCCAGTTCTTGCCTGTGCATCTCATCCATGGCTCTCACCTGACCTCACTCACGACTCGGCGCCGTTGGCGCGATGGCGGCCGGGCTCCCCGCGGTGCAGACAGCATCCATCGACTCAACCTGCCTACCCGACATCAGGCTTCACTTCTGCGGAACATTTTACGGAGTTCTGGTGTGCAGTCATGGGCAAATTTGTGTCAAGAAATGGGAATTTCGGGGTGACTTTCTCTATCCGTTCTCAAGCTTCCCTATCGAAGACACGTACTCTCTTACCATCGCGAACTATTCTGTTTTACTGTTATGGGACTCATAGTCAGACACCGCTGCCGGACCCATCCGGGCGGGTGAAAGGACTGGGCCCGAGTGATCGCGGCGGCCTTCGAGGGCCCCTCGTCAAGCCCGGGGGAGCGATCGGGGGAGAGGAAAGAGCGCACTCACGGAGGGGAGTAGGGCGGTAGGCGAAGCGGTCCCGTAGAGCGAGCCCTCGAACTAGCAGTAGCGTTCGCTGTAGGCGCCAAACCGCCGAGGGAACACCACCGGGCGGTCTCGCGCGGCCGGGCGCCGAGTTCGACGGAGGCTCCGGGGCCACCGTCCGAACGACCGACCTGCCGTGCGGACGCCAGAATCGCGGTGCGCCTGGGAGTCGAAGCCGGCCTCGCTCGGCGTCGGGTCCGGGGGCGGTCCGCCTCCGCCGCCGAGGCCAGTGACGGGTCGCGCGGAGCGCTCAGTGACAGTGACCGGTACCGTGTCACCCTCAGGTCCGGACCTATCGGGGAATGAGCGCCAGATTATCCCAGCCTAATCTAAGATTATTGTAAGGCTGAGCCCCGATTTCTATGAGTTCTTGTGATTGGTGCGAAGCACCGGTACACTCGCCGGCGGCTCTTGGGTGTTGAACCCCGGACCGGGAGAGGCCGATGCCCACGAGAGATGAACTCCAGCGGGAGAACGCGGCCCTGCACGAGCGCCTTTCGCGCCTGAGCGAGGCCAGCCTGCGCATCAATGCGACGCTCGACGTCGACAGCGTGCTGCAGGGCGTTCTCGAGAGCGCTTGTGCGCTGACGGACGCTCGTTACGGGATGGTCACGCTCCTCAGTGAAGATGGGCAGGTCGAACTGGTTCTGGGTTCCGGCCTGAGCGAGGAGGAGGTCGGGCGGCTCTGGTACGCACCCGAGGCGATGGGCGTGTACGAGTACCTGGGCGCCATCACGGCGCCGCTGCGCGTTCCGGACCTGCTCGACCACCTTCGCTCGCGGGACCTGCCCGAGTTGCGCCCACCAAGCGCCGTAGGCGCCTTCCTGGCCGCTCCCGTCCGCTATGTGGATGAGAACATGGGATTCATCTACCTTGCGAGGGACGAGGGGAGCGGAGAGTTCAGCCAGGGAGACGAGGAGACCCTCGTCATGTTCGCCTCGCAGGCCGCCCTCGTGATTGCCAACGCGCGCCGTCACCGCGAGGAGCGCCGCGCCCGCCAGGATCTCGAAACGCTGGTGGAGACCTCGCCTGTGGGGGTGGTGGTGGTTAACGCCCGTGACGGCGAGGTAACGTCCCAGAACCGCGAGGCGCGGCGCATCGTGGGCGACCTGCTGATGCCGGACGGCTCGCTCGGGAAAATTCTCGAGTTGCTGACCTTTGGCCGCCAGAACGGCGGGGATGACTCGCTCCCGGAACGCACCCTAGCCCAGGCATTGAGCACGGGCGACACGGTTCGGGCCGAGGAGGTCACGTTCGAGCTGCCGGGCGGGCGCAGGGTCACCGCGCTGATCAACGCGACGCCGATTCGCTCTGACGGGGGCGAGCTCGAGTCAGTGGTTGTAACCCTGCAGGACCTAACGGAGCTGGAGGAGCTGGATGTGCTTCGGGCCGAGTTTCTGGCCATGGTCAGTCACGAGCTGCGGACTCCGCTCAGCGCGGTGAAGGGATCCATCACCACCCTGCTCGAACCCGGCGCCACCCTCGATGCTGCCGAGACACTCCAGTTCCATCGGATCATCGACGCGCAGGCCAGCCACATGCGCAAGCTGATCAGCGACCTGCTCGATGTCGCGGGCATCGCGACGGGAACGCTCCCTGTCGCCCCTCGGCCGGTGGAGGTGGTGGATCTCGTGGACGAGGCACGGAGCGCGTTCCTGAGCAGCGGAGGCACGCACGCCCTGGATCTGGACATCGCCCCAGAGGTGCCGCTGGTGATGGCCGACCGGCTGCGCATCGTGCAGGTGCTGAACAACCTTCTCACCAACGCCGCCCGGCACTCCCGCCTGTCATCCCCCATCCGCGTGAGCGTCGCGCCCGACGGCGTCCATGTCGCGATTTCCGTGACGGATGAGGGCGAGGGAGTACCTGCCGAGCGGCTGCCCCAGCTGTTCCGAAAGTTCGTGCGCTTCGAGAGTGACAAGCAGGAGCGGGACCTCGACGGAACAGGGCTTGGCCTTTCCATCTGCAAGGGGATTGTGGAGGCGCATGGGGGCCGCATCCGAGCCGAGAGCGAGGGACCAGGCCGAGGCGCCCGGTTCACATTCACCCTCCCTGCAGCCGGGGACACCGCCGGTAGCGCGGACACGGCGCCCACCAGTCGCACCGCCACCCCCAGGCATGGAGCGAACGAACGGCTCCGCATCCTCGCCCTGGACGATGACCCGCACTCGTTGCGCCACATGCGCGACGGCATCGCCAGTGCCGGCTATGAACCGATGGTCACCGCTGATCCGAAGGAGGCGCTCAGACTGGTCGCGGAGAACCAGCCCCACCTGGTACTGCTCGACTTGATGCTGCCGGGGGCGGACGGCATGGACCTGATGAACGACATTCTCCGCACGGGCGAAACGCCCGTCATCTTCGTGTCCGCCTACGGTCAGGAAGAGCTGGTAACCCGGGCGCTGGACATGGGAGCGGCCGACTACATGGTGAAGCCGTTCTCACCGGGGGAGCTGGCCGCCCGGATCCGCGCCGCCTTGCGCAAGCGCGCGCAGCTCCACCCGGCGGAACCCTACGTACGGGGGGAACTGGAAATCGACTACGCCGAGCGCAGGGTCGCTCTGGCCGGACGTTCCATCCGGTTGACGGCTATTGAGTACCGGACGCTCGCGGAGCTCGCCGCGAACGCCGGCCGGGTGCTGACGTACGAGCACCTGCTCAGGCGGGTCTGGGGTGCAGACATCAACGCCGACGTGCGCCCAATACGCACCGTCGTCAGTACCCTTCGGCGCAGGCTCAAAGACAGCGCCGACGACCCCACCTACATCTTCACCGAGCCCCGTGTGGGCTATCGCATGGTGAAGGGTGAAGAGCCGACTCGGTAGCTCACGGCCCTGGGGCGACGCCGTCGGAGCCACCGCAGCGGGTACCGGCGAACCGTCCAATCGCCAGGGTCACACCGGGAGGCAGCCGGCGGCGGCACGTGGCCGTCGCCAGCGTCGAAGCCTGCGGCGCCTCCATCGAGCTGTGCCGGAAACGGCCCGGTCGCAGAGCCAGCGAGCAGCCCGGCTCATGTCGGCTAGGCCCTGGCGGTCGAACCCAGGGTGGGCGTGTAGCGCCGCTCCCTCGCAGCTGCCGCACAACTGCGACCTGCTGCCGCGATCCTGCCCATCCGGGAGAGGGGATCTCTATAGTTTCATCCAACCGATCTGATGCCCAGGCAAGGCGCGAACAACGTGGCGAAGAAGCACCTACTCGCCGGCCTCACGCCCTCAACAGATGACTAGCGGGCTGCGTGTCGCGGTTACCGGCGCGGCCGGGTCCATCGGGTCGAAGCTTGTGGAGCGGCTAGCGGCCTCGGACGCCGTGATGCGCGTGGTCGCCTTCGACGCCCGGCCGGTGGTCGTCGATCACCCGAAGGTAGTGTCCTTCCAGCAGGACATTCGCCAACCCGCTGGGGACATCTTGCGGCAGCATGCTGTCGACGCCTTGATTCATCTGGCCTTTGTCCTGCGCCCCGGGCGCAACCGCGAGGCCGCACGGCGGATTAACGTGGGGGGCACGGCGCAGGTGCTGGGTGGGTGTCGGGAGGCGGAGGTGCGGCACCTGCTCTACCTCAGCAGCACAACAGTGTACGGCGCGCGGGAGGGCGACCCGCAGCCGTACACCGAGGAGTCGCCCGTACGGCCGGTGCGGGGCTTCCCCTACGGCGAGGACAAGGCCGCTACGGAGTCGATGATCGAGGCCTTCTCCGCGGACAGTCCGGACACCTGCGTCACGGTGTTTCGCAGTTGCTCGGTCGCAGGTCCACAGTCGGAGAGTCGCGCCACGCAGGCCCTCCGGAGGATTGCGCGAGTGCGTGTGAGGAGAGCCGACCCACGCATGCAGTTCATCCACGAGAACGACTTGCTGGATGCACTGGAACTGTGCCTGCTGGAGCCTGTTCCCGGCGTGTTCAACGTTACGGGCGCTGGCACCGTCGCGTTCAGCGACCTGGTGCGAGTGACGGGTGTGCGTTCCGTGACACTGCCGGAGCCGGTCCTCGCTTTCATCGCGCAAGCAAGCTGGGCGCTGAGGCTGCAGAGCGACGCCCCGGCCTCAGGGCTCGCGATGGCGCGATGGCCGTGGGTGGCGAGCCACGAGAAGCTGACGCGCGCCACCGGGTTCCGCCCCCGGTATAGCTCGCTGGAGGCGCTGGAGGCATCGACGCTGGCAAGGGGTCGCGTGTTGGCGCGTAGCTAACCCGCCCCGATCGTCGTGGGGAGTCCGAGCCGCGTGGAGTGCGCTTGGCGCGGGAGTGGCGCCGCTACGCGGCCCTTCCCCTGCCGCCTGCCTCATCAGTCCGCGTCCGGGTCGTACTGGGAGCCGTTGTGGTCCATCCACCTCAAGCTTCCCTCGGGGTAGCAGGTCGACAACTCCCAGGGGCCGACCCCGTGTTCGTTAATGGCCCGCACCTCGTACATGACCATGCCCTTGCGGAACTCGCGATCCACGTAATTTCCGGTGTGCTTTCCCGAAACCTCGATGATGACGGTGCTGAGGGCGCCATGCCCCCCGCCCCACATGGTGCGCCGGATCTGGAAGCCCGTGGGCACCGAGCTGTGCCCGAACAGGTGCCAGCGCAGCCAGAGGTCTCCGCCCTTCGTCTCGTCAAAGACCAGCGTCATGGTGTCCGGGGCTTCGTCGATGTCCTTGAACCTGCCGTCCCACTTCTCCCGCAGGTCGGGGTGTTCGGTCACAAAGGCCGCGGCCCAGTGGCCCCACAGGCCCCGGCCCCCCTCGGTGTAGGGCCGCACGTGGTAACTGTAGGAAGCAGGCGCCAACACCGACTCGTGGGTGAACTCGGTCGCCTCAGGCCCCACCGTCCCGATTACCTCGTAGGACTCGTAGATGCGATAGCCATCGATCGCGGCCGTGTCCGGCACCGGATGCCAGGCAATAGTGACCGAGTCCTTGCCGATCGCCTTGATGTACGCCTGTCCGACTGTCCCGAATGTCGGGTTCGCCGAGACGTAGGCCGGGGAGCGGATTTCGCCCTCGCTGGTCTCCAGCTTCAGGCGGTAGTAGTAGTAGGAATGCGGCTGCACCGTGCGGTCGGTGTAGGTGGTGAAGGACGTGTCCGAGCTGTGCAGGTCGGACCAGGCGCCGCCGTCCCCTTCGTCGTTGCGCTGGAGGGTGTAGCGGCTGACGGTAACGTTCGCGCCCAGGTCGGGGAGCTCCCAGGTCAGGCGGGTGTAATCGACGGTGTGCTCGCTCTCGATGGGGGTGAAGCGATTGTCGGCCCCGGCATCGACGGGCGGCGTGATGACCTCCTGCGCAGCGTGGGTCGGGATGTCGTAGGTCCTCGCGATGTCGGGCGACTTGTCGGGGTCCTCAGGCGCCGGCTTGATGTTCAGGTTGGCATAGACCAGGGAGTTACCACAGATTTCTCCGTTGTCGTCATTCTCGTGGTAGAAGTCGTGGTCCAGGCAGCGCTCGTCGGTATTGAGTATCAAGACGCGGGTGTAGTACGTACCCGCTTCCGGGGTGGCCACGAGCCACGGTGCGGTGCGGTGCGGCAGGTGGGAACGGCCCAGCGTGCGCCCCTCGGCATCCTCCAGGGTCAGGTGCAAATCCCTGCGCCCATAGATGTCTAACGCCCCAAGTCGCACAGCCTGTTGTTGCCTGAGCTGGAACGTGTAGTAGGCGGCTGGAGGCTGCCCCGCCACTCGCCCCTCGTAGAGGCCCACAAGCTGTCCGACATACCACGTCCCGCCGTCGGTGAGGTACTTGTAGCTGATTGCCCCAGTGCGCAGGTCGCCCCATGGGTCCAGGGCCTTGAGGTCGTAGCTGAAGCTGTAGGTGGTGGCGCCATCCTCGGCGAGCCGCAGTTCGATGCTGTAGGTCCCGTAGGGCAGCGTCAGCGGGTCCACCGTGACCGTGTCCTCCTCGCCGTTGGTGGCCGAGGCCACCACGGCGCCGTCGCTGTTCGTGATCTTCACCGTGATGGACGCGCTCAGCCCGCTCACCTGGACCCCCAGGGTGTGCTCGTCGTAGGTGTCCTCCAGCACCACCATGTACGTGTCGGCAAAGTCGCCCTTCGACGAGTCCAGGCTGTCGCTATGCGTCGTCGTCACCTGGCCCGGGGGTGTGCTGTCTGAGGCGCCCCGGGGCCCGACACCCCGGACTCCCAGGCCACTGCCACCCATAGCACTGACCGCCTCGCTCATCAGCGGCCCGTTCAGGAAGATGGCCCCGCTGGCGCTGCTGTCCCGGTCGTCCAGGGACAGCATGAGCGCGTGCTCCGACTCTTCCTCCTCCTCCTCGGTCACGCTGATGTTCACCGTGGCGGTGGCGGCGCCACCGTTGCCGTCGGCGGCCTGCACCGTCAGCGTGTAGGAGGCGTCCGTCTCGTAGTCCAGGGCCGCGGCAACGGTGATAGCGCCCGTGCTGCTGATGGCGAAATGGCCGTCCTCGTTGCCCGACTCGATGGTGTAGGTGAGGGTGTCGTTGTCGGCGTCGGTAGCCGGCACGCTGCCCACCGCGGCCTCCAGGGAGGCGTCCTCCACTACGAAGAAGTTGTAGATGGCGCTGCCGAACTCCGGCGGACGATTCCCCAGGGTCACTGTGAAGGACACTTCCAGCGTCCCAAGCACGTCGCCGCCGAGACTCCTTTCCTCGTAGGCCGTCGCCGTGAGCGTGTAGCTGCCCGCGGGCAGGCTTTCGCCCT
>DAOUID010000264.1:0-4959 GCA_034428315.1 Dehalococcoidia bacterium | reverse complement strand
GTGCCGCACCCCAGGTCCACCACCCGCCCGCCCGGGACCGGTTCCACCAGCGCCAGCAGGTCGTGGAACGGCTGCTCCCGCTCCGTGCGGAATCGTGCGTACTGCTCCGGCTGCCAGGCGTCGCTCACGCCCGCGAGCCTACCAGCGGCTCACGGAACCCGGCACTTGACGCACCCCCTCCGCCTCCCCAAGGTGGCCCGGCATGGTCCGCTGGGACGAACGCACCGCCCTCGTCGTCGTCGATGTCCAGAACGACTTTGCCGACCCCGGCGGCGGCCTCTCGGTTTCCGGTGGCGACACCATCATCCCCGCGGTCAACGCCGCCATCGCCGCCGCCGAGGCTGCCGGCGCCTGCGTTGTCTACACCCAGGACTGGCACCCGCCCGACACGCCCCACTTCGCCAAGGACGGGGGCGTCTGGCCCGTCCACTGCGTCCAGGACACCTGGGGTGCCGAGTTCCACCCCGACCTCTGCATCGCGGGCGATGTCGTCCGCAAGGGAACCGGCGGCGAGGACGGCTACTCCGGGTTCACCGTCCGCGACCCCGCCGGCGGCAGCTCCTCCGACACCCTCCTCGACTCCCTCCTGCGCGGCCGCCGCATCGAGACCGTCGCCGTCGCCGGCCTCGCTACCGACTACTGCGTGCGCGACACCGCGCTCGACGCCGTCGCGCGCGGCTTCGCCACCTTCGTCCTCATCGACGCCGTCGGCGCCGTCGACCTCCATCCCGGCGACGGCGCCCGCGCCCTCGAGGCGATGCGTCGCGCCGGTGTGCGCTCCGCCCTCGCGCTGTCGTGACCACCGAAGACCGCCTCCGCCGCTGGCTCGCGAGCGAGCACGGCATCGCCGGCCCCCGCCGCCTCGCCCGCGAGGACGGCGCCCGCCTCCTCGTCTCGAAGTTCCCCCCGGGCTTCATCGCTCGCGTCGGCGAAGCCGTTGAGCGCCTCGGCATCCTCGCCGACCCCGAACCCCTCGCCGCCGCCACCGCCGCCCGCGCCTCCCGCCATCCCGCGGACTCGCGCGTCGAGAACTGGCGCGCCGCCGCCTGCGACCTTGTCCGCGAGCGAGCCGCCGAACGCGGCCTGACCCGCGAAGACGCCGAGCTCGTGACCACCGGCATCGAGTCGGTCGCGGCCCTCATGGACGCCGTGCTCTGGACAAACCCCGCGGCTGGTGACGACTACGTGCCCGCCGACGCCGAGCGCGACGCCTACCGCGACGCCCTCGCTCGCACCGACGCCTCCGGCGACATCTTCACCCGCCACTATGGCGACTTCGAGGGGCGAACGGTCGTCGCGCACTGTCCCGGGGCGCCCTACGCCCGCGCCCTGCTTGAGTCCGCCTGGCGCGCCTGCACGGGCACGCCCCCGCCGGCTTAGCGTGCGGGCCACTGCGAAGGGGCGCCCTGTTCGCGGTGGCACAGTTGAAGCCGCGACGTCACGGCATCAGCCGCCCCGCGGCATCCGCTGCTGCAGCCACCAGGAGCGGATCGCGAATCCGCCGGTGCTCATCAAGGCATGCCTCCACGAACTTGATGGCGTGTTCGTCACCGGTGCGGATCGCCTGTTCGACAATGTCCTCCCCGTCCCGCTGGTCTTCGCGAGCGTAGGTACTGACCACGCCGGGCTCACCGTAGGCCGAGTAGATGCCGGCGGCTGCTTGCCACACCCTCACCAACAGTTCGTCCCCCGTCCTGTCGTCGACGTGGTTGATGAGTAGCCGCACTGCGTGAGGGCCGGTCACTCCGTGGATGAAAGCGATCGCTGCTCGGGAGCCTGCCTGGACGTTTGCGAGGTAGATATCGGCGAACGTGCGAGTGAGGTCGTCGAGGAACAGGTGGTGGTCGACGCTCACGGGCCTTGCAAGCGATGCGGCCGGGCTGAAGGGGGCAAACCCGGCCAGTTCGGCAAGGCGATCGTTGATGAGTCTGCCACCGACGTGTCCCCGGGCCGAGGCTACGGAGTGCACGGCGCGAGAGGGCAGTAGGCCCCGCTCCGGCCCTGTCGCCGGCATCGCCTGGTAGCGCGCCGCCCAATACGCGAGCGCCCGGCTCAACTCCTCGACGCGTTCCGGCGTCTCGTACCGCTCCAGTGCCCGGACGGCATGGGCGGTGCGGATCAACCCGTGCATTGCCGCCCCTGAGAGCCCTCCGGAGAGGGTCGGGATCCAGCGGGAAACCACGGTCCTCCACCCCAGATCCGTCACCTGCACGCGGACGAGTTCGAGCCACTCCGGGAAGAGGTCGTACCGGCCGAGGGCCTGTTCATGGCCGAGGTCGCTCAGCCGTTGGCTGGACTTCGGGAGGTCTTCCAGGTTCGTCCTATAGCCGAGCGCCCACGGCAGGACTTCTTCGCCCCGCCCGAGGGCCACGAGGGCTTCTGTGGCCATCGGACCGTGGTTCGAGTACCCGGCGCCAAACTCGGGGCCCGTCTCCCGCAGGAGGTCCAACGCCTGGTCCAGTTCATCCGTCACGGGGAACACCTCAGTCTTGTCGCAGGTGCCATGGGGCCACTCTAGAACTTCAAGTAGACTTGAAGTCAACACTGTCTGGTGGAGGGCAATGCCGGCTCTGCCAAGCAAGCTCACGATTGGCGAGGTGGCGTCTCGGAGTGGGGTGCGGACCTCGGCGCTCCGCTACTACGAAGAGCGGGGGCTGATCGCGTCGGAGAGGACGACGGGTGGCCAGCGTCGGTACTCCCGGGAGACTCTGAGGCGCGTTGCCGTCATCCGTGCCGCACAGGTCCTCGGCCTCACTCTGGACGAGATCCGGACCGCCCTGGACGAACTCCCGCGGGCACGTACCCCGAACGAAGACGACTGGGAGCGCCTTTCGCAGGCCTGGCGCGGCACCCTCGATGGCCGGATCGTTGAGCTTGAGGCGCTGCGGGACAGGCTATCCGGGTGCATCGGCTGCGGGTGTCTCTCGCTTGAGCGCTGTGCTCTCTTCAATCCCGGCGACCGGGCAGGCAGTTCCGGGACGGGCGCCCAGTACCTGTTCCGGAGAAGCTCCGCAGCTAGCTCGGCGCCAGCGCCCTGATCGTTTGCAGGATCGCCTCCTGCTTGCTCGCGACACCCCCCGGTGCGACCGGGTACAGGAACCCTTCGTCGAGGCCCGCCGCCACCAGCCCCGCGGCCACCTCCCGGCACTCCTCCGCGCTCCGCCCCACCACCGCGTGCGCCCGCACGAACGCCTCCGAGATCCCCTCGATCGCCTCCGTCCGTTCCCGAGCCAGCCAGCGCCGCTCGAACACCTCGCAGTCCTCCTCGAATCCGTCCTCGATGAAGACCTTCCGGTAGACGGGCGCCATCAGGTACGCCAGCAACTCGTCCTTGATCGGGGCTGAGGCCTGCTCGTACGACTCATCGATCACCGTCCGCAGGAACGCCACGATGCGCACCTCCTCCCGCTTCCGCCCCGCCCTTGCGAGCCCCCGCTCGATCGCCGCCACCGACCGCTCGATCACCGTCGTCGTCGGGTAGTTCAGGATCACCCCGTCCGCGATCTCGCCCGCCAGCTCCAGCATCTTCTCGCCCAGCGCTCCGATGTACACCGGGATCGCCGGCTCCGCCGCTTCCATCGCCGGGGCTCGCGTCTGGTACAGCCCCTCGTGGCGAAGCCGCTCCCCCGACGTCAGCCGCCGGAACACGTCGACGTACTCGCGCATCCGCGCGACCGGCCTGTCCCAGGGCAACCCGTGCCAGTTCGACACGATCACCGGCGTGCTCACGCCGAACCCCGCCGTCACCCGCCCCCCGCTCAGGTCCTGCAGCGACCAGAAGGACATGGCCGCCAGGTAGGGATCGCGCAGGCCAATGGGCACGATCCCCGTCCCCAGTCCGAACCGCTCCGTGTTCGCCGCCGCCGCCGCCAGCACCGTGATCGCGTCCGGCTCGTTCACCTCCGTCACCCAGCCGCCGCTGAACCCGTGGCGCTCCCCTTCCTGCGCCTGCTCGACGTGATCGCGCACGGTGTCGCCGTGCATCACCAGTCCGGAGTAGCTCATCGCCTTCCCCCCGCGTGGGTCGCGGCATCATGCCACAGCGCGCGGGGGCCGGCCTCAGCGGCGTCTCGCCTGCGGCTTGATGATCCCGCGCTGCATCAGCAGCCGCATCACGTACCGCGAGACCGAGATGCCGAGCATGCCTGCCACGATCAGGAAGATGACCGTCGCTGCGATGCCCGTGCCAGTCGCCACCATCCCCAGGTAGAGGCCGACGAACAGCCCGAAGGAGAGCGCGATGAACACTGGCATCGTGCGCCACTTCCACTCGGGCAGCGCCGGCGCCGCCGGCTGCGGCTTCGCCGCCGCCTCTCCCCCGGCTTCCGCGCCTCCCCGGAGGCGTCGCCGCCTGCGCCGCGAAGGACTCATGCCTGCCCCCTCGTGCGCACCAGCGCTTCCACTGCCTCCCGCTCGAACAGCATCGCCCCTCCCGCCGTGCGCCGGTGCGAGACCCGGCCCGCCTCCGCCGCCCGCGCCAGCTCCGCTTCGCTCATCCCTGCCGCCTGCGCCGCCTCCGAGAGGTCCAGCACCGCCTCCAGCGTCGGTGACGCCTCCTCCGCGGTCTCCTCAAGGCAGGCGCTGCACATGAACACCAGCGCCAGGTGCGTCTCGCTCAGCGAGACCGTTCCGCAGTCCCGGCCGGGCAGATCCTCCCGCTGGTTCAGGTGGAACAGCCGCCCGCAGCCGTTGCAGTACGACTCGGTGTGCGGCTCCACCGCCTCGGAGCAGATCGAACATGGGTCCGTTGCAGGAAGCTCAGTCATCGGTCTGGAGCCCCGAGAATAGTCAATTTCTTGACACTTTCAAGCACCCGTCGATATGATCAAGGAACCCTAACAATTAGGTGGTGGGGGTCTTGGAGAGCGCGGCCGCCGTGGTCCAGTCGCCCCCACGCAGCGGCGACTTGGCGGAGAGGCTTGGCATCAAGCCTCTCCCGGGCGACCTTCTCCGCGAGGC
>DAOUID010000263.1:0-8575 GCA_034428315.1 Dehalococcoidia bacterium | reverse complement strand
CGCCCAGCACCCACGGGCGGTCGTGCGTGAACATGTTCAGCATGATCGCGTCCGTCAGGTGGATGCCAATCAGGTGCTCGGCGTACTTGTGCCCGAGCTGGCTGGTGACAAGTGCCCCCCAGTCGCCGCCCTGCGCCGCGAAGCGGTCGTAGCCGAGCACCTCCCGCATCAACGTCACCCAGAGGTCGGCCGTCCGCCAGTAGTTGATCCCCGGCGTCGTCAGGGGCGTGGAGAAGCCGTAGCCAGGGAGCGAGGGCACCACCACGTCGAAAGCGTCGGACGGGTCGCCGCCGTGGGCGGCGGGGTCGGTGAGGGGCCCGATGACGTGGCGCAGGTCCCAGTAGGTCCAGGGCCAGCCGTGCGAGAGGATGATGGGGATCGGGTTCGGCCCCTTCCCTCGCTCGTGGACGAAGTGGATCGGCATCCCCTCGATCTCGACGCGGAAGTTTGCGAAGCGGTTCATCTCCGCCTCGTGCGCGCGCCAGTCGTAGCGATGCAGCCAATGGTCGGCGAGCTCGCGCAGGTAGTCGCCGTTCACGCCGTACGCCCAGCCCTCGTTCGCGAAGTCAGGTGCCCAGTTGATGCGCTCCAGCCGCTCGCGCAGGTCCTGCAGCTTCTCCTCGGGGATGGCGATCTCGAACGGTTCGGCTTGCATGAAGGGCCTCCCTCTTCCGGTCGTGGGGCCGCGAGTCTAGCGCCCCCGCCGTCAGCCGGAGGCATTCACGGAGCTGGCCAACATAACAATTTCGCATCTTGCCAGCCGCAATTGAAAGGCCGTCCTGAGGGAGCTACTGTCACCCTGCGCGTCGGGGGACGGCGCATTCAGCAAGGGGGATCCCGTGAATATACTCAGTGACTTGTGCTCCGCACAAAGGGCGCCCGGGACGGCGATCGTCTTAGGGCTTGTCGTCATGATCATCGCCCTGCTCCTCTACCCGGGGGGCTGGCTGATCGACCCGAGCGACCCGCTCGACTTCAATGAGACGCTCCAGGCCTATGCCGATCACGACAACCTTACGCACGCGGTGTCGTTCGTCATCATCCTGTGCTCGTTGTTGATCTCGTACGGCATCTTCTCGTTCTGGCGGCTGCAAGGGCCCTCGGGAAGCCTGGGCCACTCCATGCTGCGGTTTGGGATTCTCGTCAACCTGTTCCACTACGGAATCTACATCCTGACGATGGGAACCCGGCACCTTCTGGTTGCAGTCGCCCAGCACACCGAGTCACTCGCGGATCCCGCGGCGGCGCCGGAACTCATGCTGGTGTTGCACGCGGCCAGCGGAGGGCTCCACTTCGCCTTCGTCACGATTTCGTCGGTGAGCGGCATCCTGGTGGGCATCGGGCTTGCCAGGCGCTTCAGCTCGTTGAACGCCACCGCAGCGGCCTGCTGGGTCTTCGCCCTCGCGGGGGTGGCGGGCCTCGTCAACGTCGTCGTCGGCCAGCAGGCCGAGATCGACCCCGAGGCCTTCATCATGGCCAGCAACATCGTCCTCTTCGTCGCGGCGATTGCGCTCCTGGTGATCGGCATCGGCGTGATACGGGGCGAGAAGGAGCTCATTCCGGAGGACTCCGACTAGGAACCGACCGGCTACTCCTGGCCCGAGTCACAGTGCCTCGAGCTGGCGGGAACGCGATTCGCGTTCCCGCTGGCCGGGCCGATCCCGCTTCCGGTACAGTTCGGGCAGCGCGATCGCGCTCCGGGGGATCCCATGGTCGTCGAAACCAAGCAGACCTTCTGCCGCTTCTGCCACGCGTTCTGCGGGATCGAGGTCGACATCGAGGACGGACGCGCCATCAAGGTGCGGGGTGATGCGAAGAACCCGATGTACCAGGGGTTCAGCTGCATCAAGGGTCGCCAGCTTCCCGAGCAGCACTACCACCCCGACCGCCTCCTCCACTCCCAGAAGCGCGCCCCCGACGGCACATACCACGATGTCCCCCACCAGCAGGCCATCGACGAGGTAGCGGACAAGCTCCAGGCCATCATCGCCGAGCACGGACCCCGGGCCGTCGCCACCTTCAGCGGCACCTACGGCTTCTCCTTCCCCTCATCCGGCCAGTTCACGGGCGCCTTCATGGCCGGTATCGGCTCGAACATGACCTACTCCGGCGGCACCATCGACCAGCCCGCCAAGCCCATTGCGCGCGCCTACCACGGCAACTGGGGCGCGGGCCCCCAGATGTTCGACGACGCCGACGTCTGGATGCTCATCGGCGCCAACCCCACCATCTCCATGTGGGGCGGCATCCCCCAGTACAACCCCGCGAAGCGCCTCCACCAGGCCAAGCAGCGCGGCATGCAGTTCATCGTCATCGACCCGAGGCGGACCGAGGCCGCGGAGAAGGCCGACATCTTCTTGCAGGTGAAGCCCGGCGAGGACCCGACGCTGCTCGCCGGCATCCTCCGTGTCATCCTCACCGAGGGCCTCGTCGACGGCGACTTCGTGGCCGCCAACGTGCAGGGCCTCGAGGAGCTGCGCGATGCCGTCGAGCCGTTCACCCTCGACTACGTGGAGGAGCGCGCGGGCGTGCCCGCCGCCCACGTCGAGCGGGCGGCGCGCGTGTTCGCGAACGGCGAGCGCGGCTCCGTCACCTCCGGAACGGGTCCCGACTTCTCGCCCCACGCGAACATCACCGAGTACCTCATCAACGCCATCAACACCGTCTGCGGGCGCTGGCTGCGCGAGGGCGAGCGCGTTCCCAACCCGCCCGTGCTGCGCAAGCCGAAGGACTACGTCGCCCAGGCCTACCAGGAAGACACCAACTGGGACGCGCGCGAGCGGATGCGTATCCGCGACCTCCCCATCACCGCCATCGGCCCCCCCACCAGCGCCCTCGCTGAAGAGATCCTGACCCCCGGCGAAGGCAAGGTCCGCGCCCTCATCTGCATCGGCTCGAACCCCATGGCCGCCTGGCCCGACCAGCTCCGCACCTACGAGGCCATGCAGGAGCTCGACCTGCTCGTCACGCTCGACATCAAGATGTCGGCAACGGCCAAGCTGGCCCACTACGTGATCGCGCCGATGCTCTCGCTCGAGCGCGAGGACACGACCCTCCCCAACGAGGCGCTCTCGGGCGTCTTCGGGTTCGCCCAGGGCTACCCCGCGCCCTACGCCCAGTACGGCCCCAAGCTCATCGACCCGCCCGAGGGCTCCGACGTGATCGAGGAGTGGGAGTTCTTCTGGGGCGTCGCCAATCGCATGCGTATCCCGCTGCGCACGGCGTGGGGCGAGGTCGACATCGACAACAAGCCCACCACCTCCCAGATCATCGAGTGGATGTGCGAGGGCTCGCGCATCCCCCTCGAGGAAGTGAAGAAGTACCCCCACGGCCACATCTTCGAGGACGATGAGATTCGCGTGCTGCCGAAGCGCCCCGGCTCCCCCCGCCTCGATGTCGGCCGCGCCGAGATGATGGCCGAGCTCGCCGAGGTGCGCGCCGAGCCCTACTTCGAGGGTGGCGGCTACCGCGAGGGCGAGGAGTTCACCCACCGCCTCGTCAGCCGGCGCATGCTCGAGTCCTACAACTCCTCGGGCCGCGATATCCCCCGGCTCATGCGCAAGTACGAGAACAAGGGCAATCCCGCCTACATGAACCCCATGGACATCGCCGAGCTCGGCCTCGCCGCTGGCGACATGGTCGAGATCGAGTCCGCCCGCGCGGCCATCTACGGCGTGGTCGAGCCCGCCGACGATGTGCGCTCGGGCGTCATCTCCATGGCGCACGCCTGGGGCGACGCCCCTACCGAGGATGCGCGCGTGCGCGAGCTCGGCTCCAACACGGGTCGCCTCTCCGACACCCAGACCGACTTCGACCCCATCACGGGCATCCCCGTGATGAGCGCCATCCCGGTGAACGTGCGCAAGGTCGAGGATCCCGCCCCCGTCTCCGCGGGCTAGCGTCCCGTTCAGTGCCAGTCGTGCGCCTCGGGCATGGGGACGCCCGCGGCGACCGGCTCGACGCGCGTGACGGCGAGGTTGGTCGTCCCGTCGTACCGCGAGACCGTGCCCCGCACGATCAGCACCTGCCCCCGCAGCTCCCGGCGGTAGCGGGCGAACACCCGCGGCCAGAGGATGAGCTGCACCTCCCCGCTCTCGTCCTCGATCGTGACGAAGGCGGTGCCGTCCTCGCCGCGGGGATGCTGGCGGGCGATCGGCCATCCCGCTACCCGTAGCGCCTTGCCCTCAGGCGCGCCCTCCACGTCGGCGGCGGGCGTCACGCCGGGAGGCAGCGTGGGCCGCACGAACTCCATCAGGTGTCCCCGCGGGTACACCCCCATCACGCGATACTCGCCTGTCATCTTTTCGTACTCGCTGAAGTCCGGAAGCGCGGGCCTTCCCGGCCCTGCCGCTGGGAAGGCCCGCTGACCGTTGCGCGAGGGCGGAGTGGAGAGCCCCGCGTCCCAGAGCGCCAGCCGCCGGTTCGGGACGATCGCGTCGAAGGCCCCCGCCTCCACCAGCGACTGCGCCGCTCGCGGTTTCACCCCCGTTCGCCGCACGAGGTCCCCGGCCCCGGCGTAGGGACCGTTCCGCTCCCGCTCCGCCACGATCAGCTCCGCTGCCGCCTCGCCCACGTCCTTCACGATCCGCAGCCCCAGCCGCACGCAGCCGTTGTCGGGGATTGCCCGCACCGCGCTGCGGTTCACGCAGGGGTTCAGGAAGGGCGCCCCGAACCGGCGCGCATCTTCCTTCAGCGTCTCCAGCGGGTAGAAGCCCATCGGCTGGTTGTTCACCAGCGCCACGAAGAACTCGAGCGGGTGGTACCGCTTCAGCCAGGCCGCCTGGTAGGCCGTGATGGCGAACGCGTGCGAGTGCGACTCCGGGAACATGTAGTGCCCGTTGATCTTGGCGAAGATCGTCTCGGCGGCCTCCTCCGACACCCCCCGGCTACGCGCCCCCGCCAGGAAGCGCTGCCGCTGCATGGCCACCAGGTGCTCGCCCTGCGGGCGGGCGAAAGCCCGCCGCAGCTCGTCCGCCTCGGCGGCGGTCATCCCCGCCACGTCCATCACCAGCTGCACCACCTGCTCCTGCCAGATGATCACGCCGTAGCCCCGCGCCAGCGCCCGCTCCTCCAACGGGTGGTCATACGACCACTCGACCCCGTGCCGGTGCCGCTCGATGAACTTCGAGACGGCGCTCCCCTGCACCCCCACCCCCGGCCGGATGAGGGCGACCTGGTAGGCAAGGTCGAGCAGGTTCCGGGAGAGGAGGCGTTGCGCGATCTTGAGCTGCGCGGGCGACTGCAGCAGGAAGACGCCCTTCCCCCGGCCCTCGTTGATGAGGTCGTAGACATTCGCGTCCTCGGGGTCGATGCGGCTCAGGTCGGGCCGCGTCCCCTCCCGCGCCTCGATCAGGTCCAGCGCCTCCTCGATCTGGTCGAGCACGGGCAGCGAGAGGAGGTCGATCTTGGCGAAGTTGGCGTCCGCCACGCTGTCCTTGTTCCAGTCCATGATGAAGCGCCCCTCGATGGCCCCGTCCCTGATGGGGACCATTCCCGGGATGGGGCTGTCGCTCAGCACCATCCCCCCCACGTGCTGCCCCAGCCCCCGCGGCGCGTGCAACAGCTGGGGCGCCAGCTCCGTCAGCTCGCGCCAGCCGGGCGCGTCCACCCGCTCGCGGAAGGCGGGCAGATCGAGCATCGCCTCCCGCAGGCTCTCGCCGCCGCGTGGCCGGAGCTGCTTCGAGAGCAATCGCAGGTCCTCCCGCGGCAGCCCCAGCGCCTTCCCCAGGTCCTGCACGATGCCCTTGTACGAGTAGGTCGCGATCGCCCCCGCGAGGACGGCGTACTCCGCGCCGAAGTGCTGGTGGACCCGCGCGATCAGCTCGTCGCGAAGGGCGCGCGGGAAGTCGAGGTCGATATCCGGGAGCGTGTGCATGTCCTCCGGCATGAATCGCTCCAGCGTCAGGTTCCAGCGCAGCGGGTCCACGTGGCTGATGCCGGTGAGGTAGCCCACCAGCAGCGCCACCGAGGAGCCCCGACCCCGTCCCGGCGGACGCTCCTCCAGGGGCGTGTCCGGGTTGGCCAGCCCCCGCTCCTCCATGATCAGCCGCCCCAGCCGCGCGATCTCCCGGTAGAGCAGCAGGAAGCCGGCCAGGTGGTGCCGCTCGATCAGCCCGAACTCCTCCTCGAGCCGCTTGCGCACCGGCTCCGTGAGGCCGCCGTAGCGCCGCCGCGCAGCCTCCTCGCAGAGCCGCCGCAGGTAGCTCCCGGGCGTGTGGCCCGCCGGCACCTGGGGATCGGGAAGGGTGTAGCCCAGGTCCGTGCTCAGGTTGAAGCGGCACAGCTCCGCGATGCGCGACGTGTTCGCGATCGCCTCGGGATACTCCCCGAAAAGCCGCGCCATCTCCGCCGGCGGCTTCAGGCAGAAGTGCTCGTTCGGCTTGATGAACGGAAGCGCCCGGTCGATCGTGGTGTTCCGGCGGGCGGCCGCCAGCGCGTGCTGCAGCCGGTACCGCTCCGGGTCGTGGTAGAGCACGTCGTTGGTGGCTACGAGGGGAACGCCGGTCTCCCGCGCCAGCTCCCCCAGCTCGCGGTTGCGGGGCGTGTCGCCCTGCAGGAAGTTCTGCTGCAGCTCCACGTACACCGAGTCGGGGCCGTACCACTCCCGGTAGCGGCGCAGCAGCTCCCATGCCTCACGCTGCCGGCCCTCTCCCAGCAGCCGCGCGAGGCGCCCGTCGCGCCCCCCGGTCAGCAGGAGCACGCCCCCGGCGTGCCCGGGCAGGTGAGCGGGGTCGAGCCGCGGTTCCCGCCGGTCGGCGGCGTTCGCCAGCGTGAACAGCCGCGAGAGATTGGCGTAGCCCTCGCGCGTCTTCGCCAGCAGCACCAGGCGGGAGCCGTCCGTCAGCGTCAGCTCGCCGCCCGTGATCGGCTGCATCCCCAGGCTGTTCGCCAGCCGCGCGAACTCCAGCGCCCCGCACAGGTTCGAGTCGGTCAGGGCGAGGGCCGTGCAGCCGTACGCCTTCGCCCGCGCCAGCAGCTCGTGGCTGTGCGAGGCGCCCTCGCCGAAGGAGTAGAAGCTTCTCGCGTGCAGCTCGACGTATCCCGCGGCCACGGAGGGGCTCCCGCTAACACGCCTGCTGGTACCAGCGCTCCTCGCGCTGGTCGCGGAAGAGGGTGACCTGCCGCCCGTCCTCGCGGCTGACACGGTAGTAGGCGCGCGTCATCGGCGCCGGCAGCCACCAGAGGTCGAAGTTCCAGCGATCCTCGATGCGGGAGACCCGCTGCCATCCCCGCTCCAGGCGCACGGCCACGGGCAGTCCGTCCGGTCCTTCCTCGACCGTCGCCGGCGTGGGCAGGGCGAGCGGCCGCATCGCGTCCCGCCCGGAGGGGTCGAGCGGCACCTGCAGCACGCGCATCTCGGGAGCCGGGTGCCAGGGCGCGATCGGGGCCATCCGGTAGAGCGCTGGGCCGCCCTCCAGCCGTTCCTGCAGCTGTCGCTCCACCTCCGCCAGGCGGCGTTCGCGCCCCTCCCGCACGTCGGGGAAGAGCCCGATCTGCTCGCCCGCCCCTTCCCCGAGGCCGCTGAGCTCCAGCAGCAGCTCCTCCACGGGCGCCTCGGGGTGGTCGTCCTCCAGCTGCCGCCGGAGGGTGCGCGACGCCGCCTCCCACCTCCCCACCCCGTGCCGGAAGTGGAACGCCTTCTCCCAGGGGGGCGCCCCGTGCAGGAGGCAGGCAAGGTCCATCCGGCTCGCGTATCGCCCGCGCGCCGGGGGCCGGGCGAAGGCGCGCTTCAGGAGCGTGTCGATCCCCGCCAGCACCAGGTCCAGCGAGGTGGAGGCGAAGGGCAGGGAGATACGCTCGACCACGGCCTCCTCCGTTTCGAGGGGAACCAGGGGGCGCTCGTCGATGCCCTGGCAGAGCTCCCAGGCGCGCTGCCCCTCGTTCCCGAACTGATCGATCAGCAGCTCCATCCGCATGGCCGCGACGGCGCCCATGCTGTGCAGTCCGAAGCGGATCAACCCCTCGCGAACATCGCCTGCGAGGGGCAGAAGGTCGATGGAACGTGGCGCGAGGAAGGCGGCCGCGTTGGGCGGAACCGTGACCGTCTCCTGCCCCCTCCCTGTGCGCGCCGCGACGAACGCCGGGAACTTCGCCTCTGCCACGCCGATGCGCGGGGCCAGGTCGCGGGGGATGGCCTCGCGCATCGCGCGCACGAGCGCGGCCTCGCCACCGTGCAGCGTCTCGAGGCCGTCCAGCCCTGCGTAGGCCGTGCCGAGATCCGCTCCCTCAACTCGGTCGCTCACCCCCTGCAGGGCAGTGAGCGACTGCTGGAACACGCGCCGGTAGGCGGGCTCGTCCGCCTCCAGCACCCTTGCCTCCGGGTGCCGCGAGAGCGCCTCCTCCAGCGTCATCCCCGCCACCACTCCGGAGGCTTCCGGGAAGGTATCCGCCACCAGCGGCTTCCCCGCCGAGCGGTCGACAATCACAGCGGGGGAGCCCCGCAGATGGGGCTGCCGTCTCAGCTCGACCCTGGCCCTGAGATGGCTGATGAGCACGCAGGCGACCCGCACGGCGTTCCCCCGATGAGCGTTGGCCGGCGGTCCCTCGCCGGCTGTCCGTGCACCCTATCGAACAT
>DAOUID010000262.1:0-1851 GCA_034428315.1 Dehalococcoidia bacterium | reverse complement strand
TGACGTCCCAGTTCTCGTTGGCTTATACATATCTTCATCTAGGTATATTCAACCTCTTTGTCACATCTCCGTGGACCTGAGCATCAGGAGCGGAGCAAGGATGGCCCCGCCGCAGGGCGAAGTCGCCCAGGAAGCCATTGAGGCCCTTCTTCATCACGGGGTCGTCCATGGAGTAGCCGTGCGCCCGGAGCGCGATGAGTGAGTAGACCGAGGGCGGCTGGATCACCCCCCACGTCCCGTCCGCCTCCTGGTGCTCGATGATCCAGCGTTCGCACTCTTTCAGGGCGTACTGGCGCAGCGGCTTCCAGGGAAGGCGCTCGTGGGCGTGCAGCACCCGGTCGATGGCGAGGAAGGCGTTGCGCCAGGTGAAGGGCTGGCGGTCTCGCTTCAAGGGGATCGAACGGCGGTCCCTGGGATCGAGGTACAGCTCGTCGACGTGGGCGTAGTCGGGGATGGGAACGACCGGCCGGTACGCCCACACCACCAGGATCGCCACGATCGTGGCTCGCGCCCACGAGGCGAACATGTAGATGTTCAGGGGCGAGGAGACCGGCATCAGGATCGACTCCGGCGGCATCGCCGGCAGCGCCGACCACTCGAACTGGCCGAACAACGCCAGCCACAGCTTCGTAAAGATCCGCGTCGCGCCCACGCCGCCCTTGTCGCGGATGAACTCGCGCGCCCGCTTCATCTCGTCCCGCTCCGGGTCGACCCCGGCGAGCTTCAGGGCGAAGTAGGCCTCCGTGGTGATGCTGACATCGCCCGGGCCGCCCCAGTAGACCGGCCACGACCCGTCCTCCGTCTGCAGCCCCAGCAGGTAGCGGACGATGCCGTGCTCCCGCTCCTCCTCGGTCGTGCCCAGAAACCGCTCCAGCAGCAGGTGCTCCGCCGCCATCGTCGCGTTCGACTCGAGTTCCGCCCACCAGTAGCCGTCTTCGGCCTGCAGGGAGAGCAGGTGCTTGACGCTGCGGTCGATGCACACATCGAGGCCGCTGGCGTCGACGCCGGAACCGGCCCGCGCCGGGTCCTGTTGGAGGGAGCTCGGGGCTGTCACGCAGCCCCCACCAGCTCGGCCAGCCGCTCCTCCACCTCGTCGATCGAACTGTCCGGGGTCGATGCGCCCGCCGTTAACCCGATGCGATCCGCATCCGTGAACCAGTCCGCCTCGAGCTCGTGCGCGCTCTCGACGTGGTAGGTCCTTGCGCCCTCCCCCTCGCACACCTGCCGGAGGTGGCGCGTGTTCGCGCTCTTCTTCCCCCCGACCACCACCATCACGTCCACCTGGTGCGCCAGCTCCGCGGCCGCCGCCTGCTGCCCCGTCGTGGCGTGGCAGAGGGTGTTCACCACGTGCATCTCGAAGTTCGCCTCGCGCTGCAGCAGCATCAGGTTCCCCACGAACCGGGCGAAGTCGTCGATCTTGTGCGTCGTCTGCGCCATCACCCCGATCTTGTTGGGGAACCCGCCGGGGAAGGTCTCGATCACCTCGCGCAGGTGCTCGATGTCCGCGTGCTCGACGACCGTCACGCCCGAGCGGCCCTGCTCGTCCAGCGCCCAGCCCATGATGCCCCGCACCTCCTTGTGGCCGGGGTCGCCGAAGATGAAGGCGTGCCAGTTGTCGCGCACGAACTTCTGCGCGTAGCGCTGCGCCCGCGTCACCACCGGGCAGGTCGTATCGATGATGTTCAGGCCCGCGCCCTCGAGATCGTTCAGCACGCGCTCGCCCACGCCGTGCGCGGTGATGGCGATCCGGCCGGTCCCCACCCGCGCCGCCGTGATGGCGCCGAAGTCCCCCTCCACGTCATCAGGCCCCGGGAGCTGGTGCACGCCCGTCGCCTCAAGCTCCTCGACGAC
>DAOUID010000261.1:0-2333 GCA_034428315.1 Dehalococcoidia bacterium | reverse complement strand
GTGAACGCAGAGTTGCACACGGACCTCGACTTCGCGTTCGAGGGCGGGCTGGCGCGGGCGGCCGAGCAGTGCAACGGGCAGGGCGCCTGCCGGAAGCTCGACGGGGGTATGTGCCCCTCGTTCATGGTGACGGGGGACGAGGAGCATTCCACGCGCGGGCGGGCGAACCTGCTGCGCCAGGCGCTCAACGGGGCGCTCCCGCTGGAGGCCCTGACGAGCGAGCGCATGCGCGAGGCGCTCGACCTGTGCGTCGAGTGCAAGGCGTGCAAGACCGAGTGCCCCTCGGGGGTGGACTTCGCGAAGCTGAAATACGAGGTGCAGGCGCAGTCGAGCGCGGCGCACGGCGCGCCCCTGCGCGACCGCGCCTTTGCCCGCATCCGCACCCTGAGCGCCCTCGCGAGCCCCTTCGGGCCGGTTGCGAACGCTGTCGCGCGGCTGGGGCCGGCGCGGGCGGTGCTGGAGCGGGTTGGGGGCGTCGACCGGCGGCGGCCGCTGCCGGCGTTCGCGGGGCGACGGTTCGGGCGGTGGTGGTCGCGACGGGCGGAGCGCACGGGGGAGGCGCCGCGCGGGGAGGCGGTGTACCTGGTCGACACGTTCACGGAGTACTTCCACCCGGAGGTGGGGCGGTCGGCGGTTCGCGTGCTAGAAGCGCTGGGATACGCGGTGACGGTCGTGCCGAAGCTGGAGTGCTGCGGACGGCCAGCGATCTCGAAGGGGCAACTGGGGCTGGCGCGGGGCTGGGCGGAGGCGAACATCGCCCGGCTGGAGCCGTACGCGCGGCGGGGGGCCCCAATCGTGGGGACCGAGCCCTCGTGCCTGCTCACGCTTCGGGACGAGTACCGCGACCTCCTGCCGGGGGAGCGGGCGGAGGTGGTCGCGGGGCAGGCGGCGCTGCTGGACGAGCTGGTGGCGAGGGTGGCGGGGGCGGACGAGGTGGTCCGCCAACGCTTCGCGGGCGGGCCGGGGGGCGAGGTGCTGGTTCACGCGCACTGCCACCAGAAGGCGCTTGCGGGGGCGGAGGCGACGCTGGCGGCGCTGGAGGCTGCGGGGTACGCCCCCAGGCTGGTGGATTCAGGGTGCTGCGGGATGGCGGGGTCGTTCGGGTTCGAGCGGGAGCACTACGAAGTGTCGCGGGAGATGGGCGCGTACCGGCTCTTCCCGGCGGTGGAGGGGGCCGGCGGGGAGGTCGCGGTGGCGGTCACGGGGGTGTCGTGCCGGCAGCAGATCGGGCACTTCACGTCGCGCACGCCGCGTCACGTGGCGGAGTTGCTGGCGGAGGCGCTGGGGGAGTGAGGCGGGGTGGCCGCGAAGGGTCAGGCGACGGTGAGCGGCTCGAACGACTTGATGGCGGAGCCGATCGCCTCGCGGATAAGGGCGGCATCCTGCGGGTCAATCCCCTCGAACGAGATGCCCCTACTGACAAACAGCAATTCGTAGGCAAAGACATTGCCCTCGTAATCGATGCAGGCGATGCGCTGCTCGTCGAGTTGACGACAGCCCCGCTCACCGCCCTTGGCCTCGCGAATGGCCGCGTAGATGGCATCGGCCTGCGAGTCGTAGGTGAAATGCACAGGCCGCTCCTCCCTACCGGTCCACCGGGAATACGGTGATGACCAGGCTCGGATCCGTAGCGCGCGCCACAACGACGCGCAACTCGACTCCATTCACCATGGCATTGTAGATGACAGCGGTCTCGCCCACGGCCACGCCATCCGGCGCGTCCAGGATCTGTTGTACCACCTGCTCGGTGATGCCCCGCTCCTCCATCTTGTCTCGGGCGTGGCGGCTGTAGGCGATCCTCATCAGGCGGCTACGGGCCCTTGACCCCCTCGAACTCGGTCATGATGGCGCACTCGAGGATGCCGACGCCCGTATCGCTGGGGTCGTCCATGTTGGTGTAGACGGTCGAGAGCTCGGCGTAGGAGCCGCCGCCGCTCATCTGCGGTATCTCGTTGCCGTCGTCGTCGAAGACTATGGTGGGGTGGGAGACGTCCCAGACCTCCCCCTCGACGAGCAGCTCGCCGCGGAAGACGCCGCGCCCGAGACGGTCGTTCCAGCCATTGGCGTAGCCGCCCGCGAGCATATAAACGGGCTCGCTGACCACCTCGAGCTGGTAGTTCTCGACGACGCCGTCGGGGCGGGTGAGGTGGATCTTGCCGCGCTTGAACCGGGGGAAGCCGTCTTCCCACTCGTGGTCGGAGATAGAGACGTCGGTGTAGGCGAAGCTCTCCTTGTCGGAGTCGTAGCCGTACTCGACCCAGGAGTGGATGCCGATGTCGGACTGGCGGCCCGTGCCGGAGGCGCGGTAGACGCCGTCCTCGCCGAGGCGGAAG
>DAOUID010000260.1:0-2864 GCA_034428315.1 Dehalococcoidia bacterium | reverse complement strand
GGTTTGGTGACCTTCCAAGATACACGGGAGTCATCATTTTTCAAGAGATTGTTGAGTGCTCATCTCGCATGAGGCTGCCAACAACCCGTCACTTCTGAAAAGTTCGCGTATCGAGTCCGTGTTGCCAATCTCTCTAACGGGGACATCAATGCCGAGCTTGTTGAGCATCAGGCTCACAACCTCCACGCGATCCATCGAGTCAACGCCCAGATCTTTAAAGGAATCGCTGTGTTGAAGGGTACCCGGATCCAAGTCGTACGCGACTTCAGCCAGCACCGTCCGAATCATATCTTCGATCACGACGGATCCCATGGCAACCTCCCGTCTCGAGTGAAGGACTCCACGCGCCGGCGAATTTCCGGCGCATCGGTTGAGGAAACGAAGCAGTTTGCCGCACGCGCAAGGTCGTCCGCGGCATTCCTGCCCAGTCCCTCGAAAAACTCTCGGATCTCTCTTGTAGCCGATTGTGGCACCCGCGCCATTGCGCGCATAGTACGCCAAAGCGACTGGTACGGATCTTGGGAGACTTCATCGAATAGTCCCTTGACAACAGCCTCTTCGGCGCTCATGACTCGGTCGGACATCGCCAAAGACCGCGCGTGAGTGACGCCCATGCGTCGAGCGATAGCCGTTCCTGCCATCGCCGGAACGATCCCGAATAACCCTTCAGACAGCGAAACCGAAGCTCGGGCACTTGCGACCACCCAGTCCGCGGCTGCAACAAGCCCCACACCTCCCGCCAACACGCGACCCTCCACACAGACAAGGGTCATGACAGGCGAACACCACATTCGCTCCAATAAAGCCGTGTAGGCCGCTGCTCCGCGTTGCAGAAGAGTGCGGTCAGTCGCACGACTGAAAGCACGCCCTAGGTCCATTCCGCTGCAGAAGACGTCGGCCTCGCGCCGGAGCACCATGAACCGCAAGGAAGGTTGCCCTTCCACCCATTCCAAAGCGAGTCGTAGCTCTTCGAGTACTTCGAGAGTAAGCACCTCGTCGTACAAGGTCGCAATGAGACAATTGTCATCGCGCCGCAGGTCTACAGCCCGAAACTCGTCCATAGATGCCGGCGGAGTTGGGCGCGTCGCGTTTGCGAACAACGTGCGGTGCGCGGCGCCCTCTCTGGCGACAGCGGCGTTGACCCGGGCCCGGAACTCGGCCCGAGTCAAGTGTGTCCAACCCTCTAGAATTGGCCGGTCGAGCTGCGCCAGCTCCTCCGCAAGGCGCATCGCTGCATCTTCGATTTCATCAGCCGGCAGCACCGGCGTCTGGCATCCCATCGCAGCAAGATCGGCCCCGAAGATGGCACGCCCCGTTGCGAGCAGCCTTCGCCCCACATAACCTCCGAGGCGTTCTGGAAGAACGCCGGTCGACGCCATCCCTGGTGTAATATTGTGTAGGACAAAGGTCGCGCCATAGCGTCCAGTCTCCGAGAGCAGGGGGAAGTCGGTACAGAGGACCAGGACTAGTCCCCCACCCAACGCGCTGCCGCGCATTTCGCTGATAATCGGAATCGGGCAGCGCAGTAGCTCCAGAATAATGAGCGAGAAGTCAGCCGACGTCATTTGACCATGATTCACCAGGTGCACGCCCTCGATTGTTCCACCGGCGCTGAACCACTCGTCTGAGCCACGCAGGACGAGCACACGGATCTGGCGATCCTTAGTGCATCGGGCGAGAGCCGTGAACAGATGGGACATTAATAGATGGGTCTCGTGGATATCCAATAGCGTCAGGACCGCGACTCCCCCATCACGTACCTCCAGCCGCGCACCTTCACCTTCCGACGAGAGCGTCGAGGTTAGGGCTCCCCTACGATCGTCATCTTGCAGGCCGGGCCGGTGGTCGTCCACATCTCGTTGCCACGGCGCGGTACCGTCAGTGATCACGCTCAAACCCTCTGCACGGCCAACCCGTGTGCGGAATTCATCGACCTCCTCCAGCAAGTCTACCCACGGACTGTTAACGTTTCGCTCGACCCGATCGGCCCCCTGATCGGCCACGAGTTGCTCATCCAGTTCGCCCGAGAGCCTCCACAAGCTCTGCTGGTCAGCACCCTCCAGATCGAAGCCCCTCTTTTCCAGCACGTGGCGAAGGTGAGCCCCCCAACGAGAGCCGGACGTCAGGCCTGATCGATGGCCATCCAGCCAGTTACTAGACAGAGATATGTCTCGCTCAGTCATCGTCCAACAGCCTTTCGGTGGTACGCATCGCGGCTTGGAGGCGGGTCAACGGCTCCTGCGGCGGCGAGTGAGGTTGAGGCGGTGGAGGAGGCAGCCGACCACTCCGAGTCTCGGCGTGTAAGAGCCCCTCCGACGCCTCGCGAAGGATATGTGCGGCCTGATGGCCAAGGTCGGATACTCATACAGAAAGGACGCAGGGAAGTCTGCTCCTAGCCTGCGGGCGATCGCTGCACGATACGCGACGCCAGTGACCGAGTCCATTCCGATCTCCGCCAGGGGCTGGTTCGTAGGAACTTCAACGAAATCCATGTCCAGCTCACGAGAGGCTTTGGCCCGAAGCAGTTCCAGCACCTGAGTTGGATCCAGTTCAGGTACACGCTGGTCGTCCAATGCCGAATTGGACGACGGCTGGGAGTCCATGCGCGACGGGCGGTCAATGTGTGCAGTCGCTCGCATATCGCTTGAGATGCGGGGTTGGCCGAAAGCGTCTTGCACATCGGGAAGCACCACCCTGGAAGGCGCCAGGGACGAAGCCCTGGAGGGGGGTGTCGTGTCGGACCGAATCGCCACCGTCCGGTTAAGGGACGTTACCAAATTAAACTATCCCAACCAACATGACAATACCTTGTGTAGCCTTTACAGGAGGTATCCACCATGGAATTGACGGATTCGCTCAAATCG
>DAOUID010000259.1:0-2558 GCA_034428315.1 Dehalococcoidia bacterium | reverse complement strand
AAGATCGGGCGCAACGATCCCTGCTACTGCGGCAGCGGCCTGAAGTACAAGAAGTGCTGCGGCAAGCTCGCCTGACAGGACCGGCCTGCGCGTGAACGTGCTCGCCACGCTGGGCGTGGGCGCGGACGGCGTACGGGCGATGCTGATCGACCCGCCGGACGAGGTGCTCGGGGAGGCGGGAAGGCTCCAGCCGCGCCCAACCGTGGCCAGCTCGCTGCAGGTGGCGGAACCGGCGCTCCAGATCGCGTGGTGGCCGCAGCAGGACGACCTGAGCCCCGAGAGCGTGAGCAGGCTCGCGTGGATGCTCTCGGCGGCGGGCGGGGGCGCGGGGTGGCTCGTGAGCGACGGCGACGAGGAGAGCCCTTCGGGGGAGGAGCTGGCGGCGGCGGTCGACGGGTCGGCCCTGCGGGTGGCGAGGGAGACAGTGCTCGAGGACGGCGGCTTCGCGCTTCACGTGGCAGTGGGGGAGGAGTAGGGGATGCCGGCGACCGTGCTGATCCCCGTGAACCGGCTGGACCGCGCGAAGGGGCGGCTTGCCGAGCTGCTGACGCTGGAGGAGCGGGCGGAGCTGGTGCGACGGTCGCTGGCGACGGTGCTGGGCGCGGTCGAAAGGGCGGGGCTGGAGGCGGTAGTGCTGACCTCGGACGAAGGCGTGAGCTCCGCGGTCCCGGAAGGCGTGCGCGCCCTGGACGAGGATGAGGCGATCGAGGGGCTGAGCGCACAACTCGAGCGGGCCGCCGAGCGGCTCGCGGTCCACGAGCTGCTCATCCTGCACGCCGACCTTCCCCTGGCGACGGCAGAGGCGCTTCGCCAGCTGGTCGCACAGACGCCGGCGGCGCCCTCGGTGACGCTGGTGCGTCCGACGGACGGAGGCACGAACGCGATGCTTCTGCGGCCTCCGGGGCGCTTCGCGCTGGCCTACGGCACGGGCAGCGGCGATCTGCACGAGGCAGGGGCGCGGGAGGCAGGGCTCGCCGTGCGCCGCGTGGAGGCGCCGGAGCTGTCGCTCGACCTCGACACGCCCGCAGATGTGCGAGCACTGTTGTCGACGGCGGAGGGGCGGGCTACGGAGGCTGGGCGGTACCTGGTGGGGATAGGGGTCGAGGGGCGGGAGGCGCTGTCGGAGGGGTAGGTCAGGCCGGCTCAGCGACTCGCTGGAGGGTCGCGCCGTCCTCCACGAACAGCCAGGCATCGGGGAACGTCAGGTTCTCCCAAAACCGGACGGCATCAATACCCGCGACGGCGTTCGCAGCCCAGACGCTCATCGCGAGGCCGTGGCCGACGGCGATAGTCGTTCCCTCCGGGCGCCAGTGCCGGGCAAGGGCGTTCGAGAGGCGCCTCAGCACGTCGTCGCGCGCTTCCCAGCCGGGGGCGGCGCCCGTCCGCAGGTACTCACGGGCGACGGCGCGGTAGTCGCCATCGGTCCAAGGACGTTCGACCTCGCGGAGATCAGCGCAGACATCGGCGGGGTCCAGGCCGAGCGCACCGCACACGGCCTCGGCTGTCTCCACGGCCTTGCGCTCCTCGCTGGTCACAACGGAGACGGGCGGGGGGAGTTCGGGCAGAGCGCGGGCAAGGCACACGGCTTCCTCCCGGCCTTCGGGTGCGAGGGGCCACGCGCGCGAGGGAGCGGCTGGGTCGGGACGCACGGTCGCGTGCCGAATCCAGAGGAGGCGGCGAGAGCTCATGGCGCTTCCATCGTAGGGGGTGGGTCGCCATAAGCCGGAACCCGGCGCGAATCTTGGGAATCCGCACAGGCGCGTGAGCATTTCTTTCTGAGAGAATGCATGGGCACTTTCGCCGGAGGCGGCGCCATGCCTATCCAGGTCAACCTACTCTCGCACAGCGAGGACCCGATGCGGTCGCTCTACATGGCGTACCGGACGTGTTACAGCCAGCTCACGCCGCAGCAGGTGGCGGCGCGGGTCGAGGACGAGCGCATTCCGCGGGAGAAGATGCACAACTTCATCGTGGAGCGCCTGAAGACGGGGCACGCGAGCCCGCTGGAGCAGGTGTGGTTCGAGTTCGCCATCGCCGGGGTGTCGCGGGCGTTCAGCCACCAGTTCGTGCGGCACCGGGTGGGGATCTCGTTCGAGCAGCAGAGCCAGCGCTACGTGACCTACAAGAAGGGGGAGTTCCCCTACAGCATCCCCAAGAGCGTCGAGAAGGCGGGGATGTCGGACAAGATGGAGGACCTGTTCGGGAAGGCTGGGGCGCTGTACGAGGAGCTGGTGGAGGCGGGGGTGCCGGCGGAGGATGCACGCTTCCTGCTGCCGAACGCGACGAGCACGAACTTCAAGATCACGGTGAACTTCCAGAGCCTGCTGCACATCTGTGACCTGCGGTTGTGCACGAGAGCGCAGTGGGAGTTCCGGCGGGTAGCGGCGCTCATGCGGGCGGAGGTAGCGAAAGCCGTGCCGGAGTTGGGCGGCTACCTGCAGCCGAAGTGCGGTGAGTTGCGCACCGGGTACTGCGACGAGTCGGTGGAGGACTGGGAGGCGTGCCCCATCGGGCGGGTGCGCCCTCACAAGGACGCGCTTTTCCGGCTGTACGACCAG
>DAOUID010000258.1:0-9111 GCA_034428315.1 Dehalococcoidia bacterium | reverse complement strand
GTCGCGCAGGACGCCCTCGACGGTCTCGGCCTGGACGCCGGCGTGGGGGTGGGAGACGTCAACGACGTGCAGGAGCACGTCCGCCTCCTCCAGCTCCTCGAGGGTCGCGCGGAAGGAGGCGACGAGCTGGGTGGGGAGCTTCTGGATGAAGCCGACGGTATCGGTGAGGAGGGCGGGGCGGCCCGAGGGGAGCGCCATCTTGCGGGTGACGGGGTCGAGGGTGGCGAAGAGCTTGTCCTCGGCGCGCTGGTCGGCTCCTGAGAGCGCACGCATGAGGGTGGTCTTACCGGCGTTCGTGTAGCCGATGAGGGCGACGACGGGGACGCCGGAGCGGCGCCGCTTGCGGCGGTACAGCTCGCGCTGGACGCGGACCTGATCGAGGTCCTTCTTGAGCTTGCTCATACGGCGGCGGACGAGGCGGCGGTCGGTCTCGATCTGGGTCTCGCCGGGACCGCGGAGGCCGATGGCGCCCTCCATCCGTTCGAGGTGGCTCCACTGGCCGCGCAGGCGGGGCAGGAGGTACTCGGTCTGAGCCAGCTCGACCTGGAGGCGGCCTTCCCGCGTGCTCGCGCGCATGGCGAAGATATCGAGGATGAGAGCGGTACGGTCGATGACCTTGAGCTGAAGCTTCTCCTCCAGGTTGCGCTGCTGGGAGGGGGAGAGCTCGTCGTCGAAGATGACCGTGTTGGCGCGCTGCTCGATGCAGGCGTCGGCAACCTCCTGGAGCTTGCCGCTGCCGATGTAGGTCGCGGGCTGGGGCGTGGAGCGGCGCTGCAGGGCGAGGCCCACGACTTTCGCGCCGGCGGTGCGGGCGAGCTCGGCGAGTTCGGCGAGCGACTCGCGCGCGGGGAGGACGGCCCCGGGGGAGTCCACCGCGACGAGGTAGGCGCGATCGCGCGCGGGGGCGGTGGAGTGGAGGCGTTTGGCCATCCAGCCAGCTTAGCCCATTGCGGACAACTGTCAGCAGTGCCCCCGCTAGAAGCCCTTCCAGTTCTCCAGGCGCTGGCAACCTTCCTCGACCTGGTCGTCGGGAGTGGTGACGGAGAGGCGGACGTAGCCCTCGCCGTTGAGGCCGTAGCCGCGGCCGGGAGTGACCACGACGGCGCACTCGTCGATGAGGCGGGCGGCGAAGTCGCCGCTGGTAATGCCGTCGGGGAGCTTGGCCCAGACGTAGAGCGAGGCCTTCGGCGGGTCGACCTCGAGGCCGATCTTGCGCACCGCCTCGACGATACGGTCGCGGCGGCGCTGGTAGATGGCGTTGTGCTCGTCGATGACGTCCTGGGGGCCCTCGACCGCCTCGATGGCCATCTCCTGGATGGCCTGGGGGATGCCGCTGTCGATGTTCGACTTGACGCGCATGAGGGCGTCGACGAGGTCGCCGTTGCCGACGGCCATGCCGATGCGCCAGCCGGTCATGTTGTAGATCTTCGACCAGGAGTTGAACTCAATGGCGACATCGCGGGCGCCGGGCACCTGGAAGATGGAGATGGGCCGGTAGCCGTCGTAGGCCACGTCGCAGTAGGGGTTGTCGTGGCAGATGGAGACGTCGTACTCCTTCGCCCAGGCGACGACCCTCTCGAAGAAGGCGACGTCGGCGACGGCGGCGGTGGGGTTGTTGGGGTAGTTCAGCCAGAGCACCTTCGCCTTGGCGGCGACGTCCTCGGGGATGGCGTCGAGGTCCGGCTTCCAGTCCGACTCGCGCGTGAGGGGAAGCTTGATGGTGACGCCGCCGGCGAACATGGTGCCGATCTCGTACACGGGGTAGCCGGGGTCGGTGGCGAGGGCGACGTCCCCGGGATCGATGAGGGTGAGCGCCATGTGGGCGATGCCCTCCTTCGAGCCGATGAGGGCGAGGCACTCGCGCTCGGGATCGAAGGAGGTCTCGAAGCGGCGTTCGTACCAGCCGGAGATGGCCTGGCGCAGCTCGGGAAGGCCCTCGGACTCGGGATAGCGGTGGTTGAGGGGGTTATCGGCGGCGCGGTGCAGCCGGTCGAGGATGTGGGGAGGCGTGGGGAGGTCCGGGTCGCCGATGCCGAAGGTGATGACGTCGATGCCCTGGGCCTTCTTGGCGGCGATGACCTTGGAGATCTGGGCGAAGAGGTAGGGCGGCAGCTCTTCGACCCGCTTGGCCAGTCTCATGGGTACTCCTGGGGGTGCTTCGGGGGCAGATTAGGCGCGCCCGCTCAGGCAGGCGCGCAACGGTCCCGATGGTACCGCGCCCCGAACTCAGCCGCAGCCGCGGCCTCGTCGTGCCGCTAGAGGTCGGCGAGACGCTGGATGAGGGGCGCCCAGCGGCGGACCTCGGCGACGGGATCGTCGCTGTAGGGGGTGATGGTGACGGTGGTCACGCCCTCGGCGGCGAACTCGGCCATGCGGTCTAGGAAGCGCTCTCGCTCCTCGCCGGAATCCAGCGAGGGGCCGGTCCAGGCGACAGTCTTCTCGATGGCGTCGTAGTCGGCGCCCTCGGCCTCACAGTGGGCGCGGAGGACGCCGAACTTGTGCCGGACCTCTTCGGCCTCGCTGCTCGTCAGGTTGCAGGCATCGGCGTAGCGCGCGACGAGGCGGAGGGTCTTGCGCTCGCCGCGGCCACCGATGAGGAGCTCGGGGTGGGGCGTGCTGATGGCCTGGGGCACATTCAGCGTCTCCGTGAGCTGATAGTGCTTCCCCTCGAAGGGGCCGTCGTCGTCGCTCCACATCTGGAGACAGATCTGGATGGCCTCCTCCAACCGCTCGAAACGCTCGCCGAGGGGCGGGAAGGGAACGCCGAGGCCGAGGTGCTCCTGCTCGTTCCAGGCCGCGCCGATCCCGAGCCAGGCGCGCCCGCCGGAAAGGACGTCGAGCGTGCTGACCTGCTTGGCGAGCATGCCCGGGTGGCGGTAGGTGACGCCGGTGACGAGCAGGCCGAGCCGGATGGTGGAAGTGCGGGCGGCGACGAAGCCGAGAGCCGTGTAGCCCTCGAGCATGTCGAGCGCAGGCTCACCAATCCAGCCGATCTGGAAGAGGTGGTCCATGAACGAGAGCCGCGTGAGGCCGACATCCTCGGAGACGGCTCCGAGGTCGGCGAGGCGCGGCCCCATCTCGGCGGGACCGCCCTGCCAGGTGAAGTTGGCGACGTGGATGCCGGCGCGCATGAAGCGCTAGGAGATTCCGCGACGCTTCAGCTCCGCGGGCATGCGCTCGGCGTCGGCGCTGAGCATCGGGCCCTTCTGCTCGTCGGAGAGGGTGCCGGCGGCATCGGCGCCGAACTTGGCGCCGTCGAACAGGATCCACTTCTCCGGAACGACCTCGAGCACGACGCGCAGGGGCGAATCGAGCGTCTTCACGAAGGCGGCGGCGGCCTCCGGGTTGGTCGGGTTCAGCTTGGCGGCGAACTCGGGGTAGAACCAGTCCTTGGTCTCGCGATCCTCGTGGATGATGCAGCGGCCCTTGGCGGTGGCGGCGCCGAAGGGACCGGCGTAGCCGGGAGGGCCGGCGGCGCCGCTGACGACAACGGAGACGCGGGGGTCGCGGCGTACGGCGGAGATGCGGTGGCGGTGGGCGCCGGCGGTGATCCAGAAGCGCCCGTCCTTCCAGAGGAACGACATGATGACGCCAACGGGCCAGCCATCCTTCGTGCCCCAGTTGAAGGTGCACTCCCCGACACCGTTGAGGAGGTCTTCGAGCTGCTGGTCATCCAGCGGGTAGATTGAGACGGTTTCGTGGTCTTCGACTCCGGGCATCCTCGCCCTCCATCCGATTCAGGGCTCCGCCGGGCGACCGGAAACAGGCCAATGCCGGGCGAGCGCCTAACACTCGCAGCTTGCCGGGGCAGGCGCAAGCAGAGCGGACTGCCTTGCCGGGGATTCGCGCCGGCACGGACCAGAGGCGTGGCCCGTGCTATGCTCGGGCCTAGGTCAGCGCGTCAGTTCGTCCCATGAGAGCTTCTCACTCACACGTCGATTGCCGCCGGAACCCAGGAACAGCCCCGGAGGCAATCACATGACATCGTTCGTTGATCGGACGCTTACCTGCACGGACTGCAACGCGCAGTTCACGTTTACGGTGGGCGAGCAGGAGTTCTATCAGTCCCGCGGATTCACCAACGAGCCGCGGCGCTGCCCGGAGTGCCGCGCAGCGCGCAAGGCCGCCCGCGGTGAGGGCGGCGGCGGTGGCGGCGGCGGATACCGCAACTACAACAGCGACCGCGAGATGTTCACGACCGTTTGCGCCGAGTGCGGGCGCGAAGCCCGCGTTCCCTTCCAGCCGCGAGGCGACCGCCCGGTCTACTGCAGCGACTGCTTCCGCTCGCGCGGCCCGCAACGCGGCGGCGGTGGCGGCGGTGGCCGCGACCGCAACTGGTAGACGCCAGACCCTTCCCCGGCCCCTTCCCGAAGCGAGCATGGTCAGCGACCGGCTGACCGTGTCCTGAAGGCGCAGCCAGCCCCTATACTCCGCGCACCGCCGGCGGAGGGCAGCGTGGAACCAGACACGATCGAGCGGCTTCCGGAGATCCTGAGGGAGTACCTCTCCGAGCGCTTGCCCCAGGTGCGGAACGTCTCGATCCACAACGTCGCGCGGTCCCCCGGGGGGAACTCGCGCTCGATGTGGTTCTTCGACGCGGACTGGGAGGGCGAGGCGCCGGTCGCGAAGCAGCTCATGTTCCGGGCGAACGAGAGCACCTGTTTCCGCGACGAGGAAGCGAGCCTGGAGAGGGAGTACCGTATCTTCCGCGCCCTCCAGGACACGCCCGTGCCGGTGCCCGCGAACTACTGGTACGAGCGAGACTCCTCGTGGGCGGGTGAGGACTTCGTCATCCGCGAGCGGGTCGAGGGCGACACGAACTTCCGGGACCTGCCGGCGGACAGCCAGCGAGCAATCCTGGAGCACTTCGTCGAGATCCTCGCGGCCCAGCACCACCTCGACTGGGAGGCGATGGGGCTCTCGTTCCTGGGCGCCCCGAAGGACGGTCCCGAGTGCGCGCGCATGGTCGTCGAGCGCTGGGAACGGGCGACGAAGCGCGAGCTGCTGGAACCGCAGCCGGTGATGACGGCGACCATGGCGTGGCTGAAGCGGAACCTGCCCACGGAGGTGGACCGCATCGTGCTGGGGCAGGGGCAGGTGGGGCCGGGGCAGATCCTGTTCCGCGACGACCGCGTGGTGGCGTCGCTGGACTGGGAGTCGGGGTTCATCGGCGACCCGATGTCCGACCTGGCCTACCTCGACTTCATGGTGCGGCCGCTCGTCGGGGACGAGGTGGTGGAGGGGCTGATCGCGCGATACGGCGAGCTGAGCGGTATCCCCATCCGGCGCGACAACATGCGCTTCTACACGGTGTTCCAGTCGTACTGGGCAGTTTCGGCGTGCCTGGCGGCGGTCAACCGCTTCGCGACCGGGGAGATGCGGAAGACGCAGACGCTCGTGCTGGGCATGGCGGCGCCACGCTCGTTCCTGCGGCGAATGGAGCGCATCGTGCGCGAGGATGCGGCCTGACGATGCGACCGACACCAGCGGAGATCGTCGAGGGGCTGCAGTACAACCTGAAGGCCGACCTGATCCCCGAGCTGCAAACGCCGTGGGGGAAGCGCATCGCGGGGAACATGCTGTGGGCGCTGGAGCACCTGAAGCAACGCCTCGAAGAGGAGCACGCGCTGGCGGTCGAGGAGAACGCAGACCTGCGGGAGGTGCTCGCGGCCGCCGAGGCGGCGAGGGCCGGGGACGCCGCGCTCGCGGACGCGCTGGCAGCCGTCGACCTCGCCCCCGGCGAGGCGAGGGAGTGGCCCCCAGCGGAGGAGCTGACGGCCGAGAACGCCCGCCTGCGCGCCGCGGTCGACGCGATCGTCGAGGCCTTCCCGGCGGAGCGGGAAGGCGCGGCGGAGGACCTCTGGAGGGAGATCCTCGGCTACGTCGCGAGGCAGGCGGAGCGGGACGGCAAGCTCATCGAGATCAACCCGGGCTGACCGGGACCAGCGGAACCGACCACACGAGAGGAGCAGAAGCATGAGCTACCCGGAGTACGAGAACATCATCGTGGAGCCGCTCGCCGAGGCAGAGGGCGTGGTGCGAGTCACGCTGAACCGGCCCCAGGCGCTGAACGCGCTCTCGGCCGACTTGCTGGACGAGTTTTTCGACTTCCTCGGGCACTTCGAGGAAGACCCGCACGCCTACGTGCTGTTGCTGCGGGGCGCGGGGCGCTCGTTCTGCGCCGGCTACGACCTCGCCTCGAGCCGCACGGTGGAGCCGGGCTCGCCCGGCGACATCCTGCAGGAGCAGAGCGTGGGGCGGTCGCGGCGGACCATGATCGACTCGGTCGACCGCTACCTGCGGCTGTTCAACACGCGCAAGCCGACGATCGCGCAGGTGCACGGGCATTGCATCTCGGGCGGGACGGAGCTGATCTCGATGTTCGACTTCGTGGTGTCCACGGAGACGGCGAAGTTTGGGCACATCGCGGGGCGGCACATGGGGACGCTACGGACGCTCTCGCTGTGGCCGTGGACGGTCGGCTACCGGCGGGCGAAAGAGCTGTTCATGACGGGCGAGCTGATCGACGGGAAGACGGCCGAGGAGTGGGGGCTCGTGAACAAGGCCGTGCCGGAGGAGGAGCTGGAGGAGGCGGCCCTTCACCTGGCGCGCAAGATCATGCGCATCCCACTCGAGGTGAACATCCTGCACAAGCACTCGGTGAACCGCTGGATGGAGATCCAGGGGCTGCAGCCGGCGATCCACTCGGCGGCGGAGTTCGACGTGTACACGGCCTTCATCGAGGGGCGCCCCGGCTTCCGGGAGCGTGTCGAGGAGGACGGGCTGCGGGAGGCGCTGAAGTGGCGGGACCGCGAGTGGCGCGGCACCGAGCTCTGGGACCACGGGAAGGAGCCCGAGTCCTAGCCTCGCCGTAGGATCGCGGGCATGGACGTGCTGCCGGAGGCAGACGAGAAGGCCGCCGTGGTGCGGACGATGTTCGACCGCATCGCGCCCTCCTACGACCGCATGAACCGGATCATCACGCTGGGTTTCGACCAGCGCTGGCGGCGCTCACTCATCGAGGCGCTCGGGGTGAGCGCGGACGACATCGTGCTCGACCTGGCGTGTGGCACGGGCGACTTCGCCACCATGGCGCGGACGCGGGGCGCGCGCGTCGTGGGGCTCGACTTCGCGGGGGCGATGCTGGCAGCGGCGCGCGAGCGCTGCGCCGACGATGTCGCGCTCGTACGGGGGGATGCGCTGCGGTTGCCGCTGGCAAGCGGCAGCGTGTCGGTTGCGGTCTCGGGGTTCGCGCTGCGCAATTTCGTGGCGATCCCGCCCGTGCTGGCGGAGCTCGCTCGCGTGCTGCGCCCGGGCGGGCGCGTAGGGTTGCTGGAGGTGGACGAGCCCCGCTCGGCGGTGCTGCGGTTGGGGCACGCGCTCTACTTCCGGCGGGTGGTGCCGGCCATCGGCGCGCTGTTGAGCGACGGGCGGGCCTATGCCTACCTTCCCGCCTCCGCTTCGTACCTGCCCGAGGGCGAAGGGCTGCGCGACATGCTGGCGGAGGCGGGCTTCACGAGCGTCGAGAAGCGCACCCACCTGGGTGGCGCGGCGCAATCGATCACGGGGGTGCGGGCGTGAGGGCCGAACGGGCGCTCCCGGCGAAGGGCAGCGTCGGCGCGTGGCAGGCGGCGGCGCGGCCACCCACGCTGACGGCGGCGGTCGCGCCGGTGCTGGTCGGGACGGGCGCCGCCATCGGCGACGGCGCGTTCTCGGCGGGGCCGTTCGTGGCGGCGCTCTTCGGCGCACTTTGCCTGCAGATCGGCGCAAACTTCGCGAACGACGTATTCGACTTCCTGCGGGGCGCCGACACGGCCCACCGGCTCGGTCCACCCCGCGCCACGCAGATGGGCCTGCTCACACCCACGCAGATGAAGGTCGGGATGTGGGCCGCCTTCCTGCTCGCGTTCCTGGCAGGCATCTACCTGGTGGTGGTCGCCGGGTGGGTCGTGGTCGTGATCGGGCTGGCCAGCATCGTCGCGGGGCTCATCTACTCGGGGGGACCGTGGCCCATCGGGTATCGGGCACTGGGCGACGTATTCACGTTCGGGTTCTTCGGGATGGTGGCGGTCGTGGGGACGTACTTCGTGCAGGCGGAAGCGGCGTCGGGGGTGGTGTGGCTGGCGGCGGTACCGATCGGGTGCACGGTGACGGCGATCCTCGTGGCCAACAACCTGCGCGATATCAACACCGACCGGGAGGCGGGCAAGACGACGCTGGCGGTCGTGCTGGGCGAGCGGGGCACGCGCGCCTGGTACCTGCTCCTGGTCGTGGCCGCCTACGGCGTCGCGATCGCGCTGTGGCCGGCGACGCGGGTGGAGCCGTGGGCGCTGCTCGTGCTGGCGAGCCTGCCGTTCGCCATCGCGCCCCTGCGGGCGGTGGCGGGCGGGACGGCGGGGCGGGCCCTGAACGCCACCCTCGTGCAGACCGCGCGGCTGCACCTCATCTTCGGAGTACTGCTGGCGCTGGCGCTGACGGACTGGCTGCCGGCCTAGCGCCCCATGATCTCGTCGGCGTAGGTGGTGCTGATGTGGCCCTCGGCCTCGAGCTTCGCGTACTCCTCGTCGCTCACGCCCAGCAGCTCGCGGTAGACGTAATCGTTGTGTTCACCGAGGAAGGCGGGGGCGGTGCGGATGGTGATGTCGGAGCGGGAGAAGGTGAAGGAGGGAGCGGGGAATTCGGTGGAGGGGTAGTCCTCCCTCGCCTCGAGGCGCTGGAAGGCAGGGGACTGCACAGCGTGGGGGTCTTCGGTCACGTCCTTCGCACTGAGGACAGGTCCGGCGGTCACGCCCGCCTGCTGGAGGTCACGGAAGAGTTCGTCGCGATCGCGGCCGGCGATCCAGGCGGCCAGCTCCTCTTCGATGGCGTCCTCGGCAGCGCGGCGGCCATCCGCCGTGGCGAGCTCCGGGGCCGTGGCCCAGGCGGGCCGCCCGAGCAGGTCGACGAGCGCCTGCCACTCCTCATCGCTGCGGCAACTGAGGGCGAGCCACTGCTCCTCGCCACGGGCCGCGAAGACGCCGTTGGGGGCGAACCCCTCCGTGCTGCGGTTGCCGATGGAGCCGGCAGCGCGGCCGTTCCAGGCGGCGTCGAGGGCGGCCTGGGGGAACATCG
>DAOUID010000257.1:0-6941 GCA_034428315.1 Dehalococcoidia bacterium | reverse complement strand
TCGGTCCACCCGTTCACGATCTACCGGCAGCTGCGCACGGTGAATCCGTCGCCATACATGTTCTATCTGGACCTAGACGGATTCCAGATCGTGGGAGCCTCGCCGGAGATGCTGGTGCGGGTGGAGGAGGGGGTGGTGACGACGCACCCGATCGCGGGGACGCGTCCGCGCGGGGCAACGCCCGAGGAGGACGACGCGCTCGCGGAGGAGCTGCTGGCGGACGAAAAAGAGCGCGCCGAGCACATCATGCTGGTGGACCTGGGTCGGAACGACGTGGGGCGCGTGGCGGAGCCGGGGACGGTGCAGGTGGATCAGCTCATGGAGATCGAGCGGTACTCGCACGTGATGCACATCGTCTCGCGGGTCTCGGGTCAACTGCGCGAGGACCGCACGCCGTACGACGCCTTCCGCTCGGTGTTCCCGGCCGGAACGGTCTCGGGGGCGCCGAAGGTGCGGGCGATGGAGATCATCGCGGAGCTTGAGCAGGAGCGGCGGGGCATCTACGCGGGGGCGGTCGGGTACGCGAGCTTCGCGGGGAGCCTCGACACGTGCATCGCCATCCGCACGATGGTGGTGAAAGACGGGAACGCCTACCTCCAGGCGGGCGGCGGCATCGTGTACGACTCGGAGCCGGCTACGGAGTACCAGGAGAGCGTGAACAAGATGCTGGCGTTGGAGCGGGCGATCGACCAGGCGGAGCTGGCGGCAGCGCAGCAGGCGCCGCAGCGGGTGGGGGGCTAGCGATGGCGCAGCGCATCCACCTGGCTGCGATCCTCGAGCGGGAGGGGAAGCTCTTGCTGCTGCGGGAACCGGGGGCGGCAGGCTGGATCCTGCCCGGCGGCGATCTGCTGCCCGAGCACGACGACGTGGACCTGGGGATGGCAGCGATCCTCGGGGAGATGGGCGTCACCGTGGAGGGGATCGAGGAGGCGTTCTACGAGACGCTGTTCATCCCGACGGCGGAGGGCCACATGGTCTACAACGTGTTCGCGACCAGCGCGTGGGAGGGGGAGCCGGCGGTGGCGGACGGGGTCGAGCAGCTGTGGGCGGAGGCGGGAACGCTGGCGGACCTGCCGATGGACGAGCATGTGCGGGCGGGGGTCCTGGCCGCGTTCGGTCTGGCCGAGCCGCGCGACGACAGCAGGGCCATCCTGGAGGCGCTCCAACGGGAAATGGGCGTGGAAGCGGAGGCGGCGGGCAGCAGTCCGTTCGCGTCCCGCCGGGAGGCGGGGCGGGACGTGCTGCGCACGCTCTCGGGCGGGGGCGACCCGGACGCGCGTCACGCGGGGCTGCGGGCGAACTCGCCGGAGCTGGCGGACGCGGTGGTCGACTTCGCGCTGGGGGAGGTCTGGGGAACGGACCGGCTCGACCGGCGCACGCGAAGCCTCGAGGTGGTGGCGATGCTGGCGGCGCTGACGGGGCGCCCGAACCAGCTGCGGTCGCACATCAATGGGGCGCTGAACCATGGGGCGACTCCCGAGGAAGTGATCGAGACGTTGCGGATGGTGGCGGTCTACGCGGGCTTCCCGGCGGCGCTGACGGCGTGGCCGGTGATGGAGGAAGTCTTCGCGGAACGGGGCGTTCCGCGGCCGGAGCGTCCCTCATGAGGGCGGTGTTCTGGGACCTCGACGACACGGTGCTCAACACCCTTCCGGGGCGCATGGATGCGCTGGCGGGCACGTACGAGGACTGCCTCGGCATCCGGCCGGCGGATCCGGAGGCCCTCTGGCGGGAGCACAACGGCCAGACGCTGGAACAGATGGCCAGGAACCTCCTGGGCGACGACTGGCTTCGCTTCGCCGAGCGCTACCGGGAGCGTTACTACGCGATCGAGTTCGGGCTGGAGCCGTTCCCGGGGGTGGTGGAGACGCTGGACGCGCTGCGGGCGGACGGGCTCGAGCTGGCGGTGGTGACCTCGAAGATCTCGTGGGGGGCGACGGGCGAGCTGAGCAAGACGGGGCTGCTGGATCGCTTCGCGACGGTGGTCGGACACGACGACTGCGAGGCGCACAAACCGGAACCCGACCCGCTCTTCGTGGCGATGGAGCGGATGTGCCTCGACGAGCCGGGCGAGGTCGCCTACGTGGGCGATACGCCGGCGGACGTGAAGGCGGCCCGGGCGGCAGGCTGCCACGCGATCGGCGCGGCCTGGGGGTCGCTCGACGCGAAGCGAGTACGGGCCGAGTCGCCGGACCTGCTGGCGAAGCACCCGTCGGAGGTGCTCGCGTACGTGCGGCGGGTAACGGCGGGGGCGACATCGTGACGGGCGCGGCGCCGGCGAAGGCGGTTACGCACGTGGCGGCGCGGTTCTACCGCGCGAACGCGATCGACCTCGCGCTCGTGCCGCTATTGGAGGAGACGGCGCCGTACGCACGGAGCGCGGGCGAGGGCTACTTCCTCGTAGTGCTGCTGGGGGAGCCGGGCACGGCCTATCCGCTCGACCTGGGATCGCCGGGCGCGCTCGACACGGAGTACCTTGCGGAGAAGTTCCACCTGGACCGGCGAGGGTACGGCTACACGCCGGAGGAGCTGTCGGTGGCCCTGCGCGAGGTGGCGGCCGATCTCGTCGGGGAGGGGAGCCTGGACTGATGACGACGCTCCTGATCGATAACTACGACAGCTTCACCTACAACCTCTACCAGTACCTCTCGGAGCTGGGGGCGGAGATCGTGGTGCACCGGAACGACAAGGTGACGGTCGAGGAGTGCGGGGAACTGCAGCCGGACCGGGTCGTGATCTCACCGGGGCCGGGGAGGCCCTCGGGGGCGGGCGTGTCGACGGAGATCGTGCGGCGATTCGCGGGGAACGTGCCGGTGCTGGGGGTGTGCCTCGGGCACCAGTGCATCTCGGAGGCGTTCGGGGGCGAGATCGTGGGGGCGGGGGAGATCAAGCACGGGAAGACCTCGACGATCAGCCACGACGGGCGGGGCGTGTTCGCGGGACTGCCCGACCCGTTCACGGCGGTGCGCTACCACTCGCTGGCGGCAAGTCCGGCCGAGTTGCCGGACTCGCTCACCGTTTCGGCGCGGTCGGAGAGCGGGGTCATCATGGGCGTGCGGCACGAGCGGTTCACCGTGGAAGGGGTGCAGTTCCACCCCGAATCGATCGCGACGGAGCACGGCAAGGAGCTGCTGCAGAACTTCCTCGACCTTCGGGGAGGGACGTGGAACCGATGACGGCGATCCAGGAGGCAATCGGGGCGCTGCTGGACGGGAGCGGCATCGAGCCGGAAGGGGCGGCGGCGGCGCTCGAGACGATCATGTCAGGGGAGGCGACGCCGGCGCAGATCGGGGCGTTCCTCGCGGGGATGCGCCTCCACGGCGAGACGCCCGAGATCGTGGCGGCCTGCTGGGCGGTGATGGAGCGGCACGCGGAGCCGTGCGCGGCGGGGAGCGTTGTCGACCTGTGCGGCACGGGCGGGGACGGGGCGGACACGTTCAACGTATCGACGGCGGCGGGGCTGGTGGTAGCGGGCGCGGGGGGGCGCGTGGCCAAGCACGGGAACCGGGCGGCTTCGTCCAACTGCGGCTCGGCAGACCTGCTGGAAGCGCTGGGGGGGCGCATCGACCTGGGGGGCGAGGCGGTCGCGAAGGTGATCGAGGGGTGCGGCTTCGGGTTCCTGTTCGCACAGCGCTTCCACCCGGCGATGCGGCACGTGGGCGGCCCGCGGCGGGAGCTGGGAACGCGCACGATCTTCAACGTGCTGGGGCCGATCTCGAACCCGGCGCAGCCGCGGGCGCAGCTCACGGGCGTGGGATCGGCGCACCTCGGGCCGCTGTTCGCGGAGGCGTTCCGTATCCGCGGTCTGGAGCGCGCGGTGGTGGTGCACTCGGCGGACGGGCTCGACGAGATCAGCCCGGCGACGTCCACGCACGCCTGGATCCTGGAGGGGGGCGAGCTGCGGGAGGAGGAGCTGACGCCAGCCACGTTCGGAATCGAGGGCTGCTCGCTGGAGGATGTCGCGGGAGGCTCCGCTGAAGAGAACGCGGAGACGTTGCGGGCAATGCTGGCGGGGCAGGGCGGGCCAGTGGCGGATTTCGTGACGCTGAACGCGGCGGCGGGGTGCTGGGCGGCGGGGTTGGCGGACAGCTTCGCGGACGGGGCAGCGCTGGCGCGGCAGTCGCTGGAGTCGGGACGGGCGCGGGTGGTGGCGGAGTCGTACGTGAGGCTGACACAGGAGGTCGCGTGAGCTCGCCGAGCATCCTGGAGACGATCGTGGCGAAGCGCCGCGAGGACGTGGCGGAGGCGAAGGCCGCCGTTCCGATCGGCGAGCTGCAGCGCGCGGCGAGCGCGGCGGCGCCGCCGATCGACTTCGTCGCGCGGCTGGAGGAGGCGCCACCGGCGGTGATCGCGGAGATCAAGCGGGCCTCTCCGAGCAAGGGCGACATCGCGCCGGGGATGGACGCGGCGGAGCAGGCGCTCCGCTACGCCCGGGGCGGAGCGGCGGGCATCTCGGTGCTGACGGAGCCGGCGTGGTTCAAGGGGACGCTGGACGACCTGCGGGAGGCGCGGGAGGCGGTGGGGGAGCTGGGGGAGTCGCGTCCCGGGCTGCTGCGCAAGGACTTCCTCATCGACGAGTACCAGTTGCTGGAGGCGCGCGCCCACGGCGCCGACGCGGTGCTCCTGATCGTGGCCTGTCTCGACGACGAAACGCTGGGGCGGCTGCTGGCGTGCTCGCGCGAGCTGGGAATGGAGGCCATGGTGGAGGTGAACAACGCGGAGGAGATGGAGCGCGCGGGGGCGGTGGGGGCACGGCTGGTGGGGATCAACAACCGCGACCTGCGCAGCTTCGACGTGGACCTGGGGACGACGGACCGGCTGGCGGGGGGCGCTCCGGAGGCGGCGCTGCTGGCGGCGCTGAGCGGCATCAACACGCGCGAGGACGTGGAGCGATTCGAGGCGGTGGGGGCGAAGGCGGTGCTCGTCGGGGAGGCGCTCATGCGAGCGGACGACCCGACGGCCATGATCGCGGAGCTGCGGGGACGATGACGCGGGTCAAGATCTGCGGGGTGCGCGACGCGGAGACGGCGCGGGAGGCAGTGAAGGGCGGCGCCGACTTCATCGGGCTGATGTTCGCGGAGTCCCGGCGGCAGGTGACGCCGCAGCAGTGCTACGAGATCATCGAGGCGGTGCGGGAGACGCGGCGGACCCCCGAGGTGGCGCGGATCGAGGGGCCGGGGCGGGGGGAAGTGCGGGGGGCGAGCTGGTTCGGAGCCTGGAATGAGGCGATCGACGACGCGCTCGCGCGCTGGCGGCCTCTGATCGTGGGGGTGTTCGCCGACCAGGAGGTCGAGGACGCGAACGAGATCGCGGATGCGGCGGGTCTGGAGCTGATCCAGCTCTCGGGCGGTGAGGACGAGGCGTTCGTGCGGCAGGTGCAGCCGCCCGTGCTGAAGGCGATCCACGTGCACCCGGAGACAACCGCGGACGACGTGATCGACGCCGCCACACCCGGCGCGGCGGCGGGCATCATGCTCGACACGGGGTCGGGGACGGCGCGGGGCGGCACGGGCGAGTCCTTCGACTGGGAGGTGGCGGCGGAGGTGGGGCAGCGGCTGCCGCTGATGCTGGCGGGCGGGCTCGATCCGAAGAACGTGGCGGACGCGGTCGGCGCGGTGGACCCGTGGGCGGTAGACGTCTCGAGCGGGGTCGAGACCGACGGCGACAAGGACATCGAGAAGGTGCGAGCATTCATCCGCGCGGCCAAGGGGGCAGGACGATGAGCACGGAGACGAAGAGCGAGCTGGCCCCGCGGTTCGGGGAATTCGGGGGGCGCTACATCCCCGAGGTTCTGGTCGCGGCGCACGAGGAGCTGGAGGAGTCGTACGAGGCGGCGCGGCGCGATCCGGCCTTCCGGGAGGAGCTGGCGACGCTGCAGCGTCACTACGCGGGGCGACCGACACCCCTGTACTTCGCCGAGCGGCTGACAGAGGAGGTCGGCGGGGCGCGGCTGTGGCTGAAGCGTGAGGATCTGGCGCACACGGGGGCGCACAAGATCAACAACGCGCTGGGGCAGGCGCTGCTCGCGAAGCGGCTGGGCAAGCCGCGCATCATCGCGGAGACGGGGGCGGGGCAGCATGGGGTGGCGACGGCGACGGTGTGCGCGAAGCTGAACCTCGAGTGCGTGGTCTATATGGGCACGGAAGACATCCGGCGGCAATCGCTGAACGTGTTCCGGATGAAGATGCTGGGGGCGGAGGTAGTGCCGGTGGACTCGGGGAGCCGCACGCTGAAGGACGCGATCAACGAGGCGATGCGGGACTGGGTGACCAACGTTCGGACGACGCACTACCTGATCGGCTCGGCCATCGGGCCGCACCCGTTCCCGACGATGGTGCGGGACTTCCAGGCGGTCATCGGGCAGGAGGCGCGGGAGCAGATGCTGGAGCAGGCGGGACGATTGCCCGACGTGGCCGTCGCCTGCGTGGGCGGTGGGAGCAACGCCATCGGGCTGTTCCACCCGTTCATCGACGATCCGGTACGGCTCGTAGGCGTCGAGGCGGCGGGCGAGGGTCTGGCCGAGCCTGGGCGGAACGCGGCAACGCTGGTCGCGGGGACTCCGGGGGTTTTGCACGGCACGCGCACGTACCTGTTGCAGGACCAGGCGGGGCAGATCCTCGATACGCACAGCATCTCGGCGGGGCTGGACTATCCGGGCGTGGGGCCGGAGCACTCGTGGCTGAAGGTGACGGAGCGAGCGGAGTACATCGCCGCGGACGACGCGGAGGCGCTGGAGGGATTCCAGCGCCTGACGCGGAGTGAGGGGATCATCCCGGCGCTGGAGCCGGCGCACGCGGTCCTGCCCGCGGTCCGGCTGGCGGACGAGATCGGCGAGGGCGGTGACGTGCTGATCGGGCTGAGCGGCCGTGGGGACAAGGACATGCACACGGTTGCCGAGGCGCTGGGCGTCACGCTCTGAGCGCGCAGGTCATTTCGCCGGA
>DAOUID010000256.1:0-2248 GCA_034428315.1 Dehalococcoidia bacterium | reverse complement strand
CCTCCGCGTCGACCAGCTCCCGCCAGCGGTCCAGCGAAGGCGGCATGACCCCGGTTGCGAACCCCACCTCGTCCGCCGCCAGCCGCACGAACAGCGTCGGCGCGGTCTTCTTGTCTTCACCCTCCCACCAGCGAAAGAGCAGGTGGTCCTTGTAGGGCGTCTTGTCGGCCGAGAAGCGGATGTCGCGGTTGATGGGCGAGATGGAGCCGTTCACGCGCGGCACGCCCACGATTCCGGGCGACAACTCGTGTTGAAGCTCCGCCGTCACCGCCTCCACGAGCGCCTTCGCCGGCTCGGCGATCAGCGCCTGGTAGGCGGGGCGATTGGCGTCGAACCACGCCTTGTCGTGCGTGGGCAGTTCGCGCAGGAAGTCGCGGGCTTCTTCCGAGAACGCCGGCGAGGCGGTCACGCAGCCCCACCGTCGACGAACGCCCGCCCTTCGTCGAGCAGCGCCTGCCACAGCGCTTCGTCGCGCTCCGGCACGTGGACCCACTCGCGGAAGCGCCGTCCTGCGGGCGCAAATGGCAGCCCCTGCCCCTCGGCCACCAGTTCCTCCACCCGTCCCGCGGGCAGTTTCACGACCAGGTCGCCGGTGCGGTGCTCCGCCATCGCGAGGAAGCCGCCGCTGCTCGTCCGCAGGCAGGGGAAGCCCATGATGGTGCCCTCCTCCACCTCCCCCGAGGCGAGCAGCGGCTCCGCCAACTCCCAGAACAGCGCGTCGTCCGCTCCCGGATCGCGCCTGATGGGGCTCACTGCCCCTCCAGGGCGCGCCGCACCCTGTTCAAGGTAATCGCGGGCTGGGGCGGACTCCCCCCAAACTTGGGGATGGCGTCTCGCCAGCCGAGTCGCATGTCCCACGCCGCCAGGGGCGCCAGCAGGATCGCCGGCAGGATGATGATTGCCTCCACCCCGACCGCGTACGAGAGCGCGGCCGCCTGGGTCTCGCCCAACGCCACCAGCGCCTCCTTCGCCACGAACGCGAGCCCGACGCTCGCCTGCGCCAGGGGGATGCCCGCGCCGATGTTCGCCGCCGCCACCACGAAGATGTGGACGAGGAAGTTGAGGCTGATCCCCAGCGAGGCCGCGACCGCCCAGTAGAGCAGCGCCTCGCTCATCCAGATCGCCGCCGAGAGCGCGAGCACGTTCCCCGTCTGGCGCGCGCTCTGTACCGAGCGCAGGCCCTTCAGGAAGGGCGAGATGCGAGGGTGCGCGAGCAGGCCCCGCCAGCCGATGGCCGAGGGCGGCTCGCCCCGGTCTCGCGTGAGGAACCACGCCAGCCCGATGCCGGCCGGCGTGCCGAACAGCATGAACGCGCCCAGCCCCGTGAAGCCGCTGCCGATGGTGAGCGTCGCGATCGCCACTGCCATCAGGAGCGCGAACACCAGGCCGTCCATGATCCGCTCGAGCGCTTCCGCCCCCAGCAGCTCCAGCCGCCCGATGCCGAACTTCCGCGCCGTCACCTGGATCATCAGCACGTAGCCCAGCCCGAACGGCAGCGCCATGTTCGCCGCCTGCCCGAGGATGACGCGCGGGAACGCTCGCCGCGTTGTCACGTCCTTCAGGTGTTCGACGAGGATTCTCCAGCGGATGGCCCGCAGCCAGTACCGCGTGAAGAACACGAGGGCGATCGGCACGAGGAAGCGGAGATCCGCCTTCTGCAGCGTCTTCGCCACCTCCCCCAGGTCCACGTCCCGCAGCAGCAGCCACACGAGGAAGAGGCTGATGGCGACGCCCACGGTGAGCCGCAGCGGCTTGGCCAATCGCCCCAGCGACACGCGCTCCCTCCGGGGCCGCGGGCGCTTCGGCGCTTCCCCGCGACAACAGCGAGCCTATTCTGAACGTTCGCGCCAGCGCTGGATAGGGTGTCCGCGTGGCCTACTGCCCGGGCGACGATGGCTCTGGAAGCTCCTCGATCTGGTCGAGCACGGCTTCCTCGGGGTCGCCCTCGCCCCGGCCCTCCCCGCTCGCGCTCACGCCCACCGCCTCCGCGAAGCGCCGGTAGGACTCCAGCGAGTCGCCGTACTTGCGGTGCCCCGCGGTGTGCCACGCGCTCGCCAGCAGGAGCGTGTCCCGCCTCGTCGAGGTCGAGTGGCCGTAGTCCTCCGCCAGGCAGAGCCCGATCTCCTGGTTGTGCGGGTCGTTCCCGTGCTTGACCGCCGCCGTCGTCAGCGTCTGCACCAGCGGAGAGCGCCCGAAGCCGTTGTCGAGGTACGCCTGCGTCCAGGCGACGCTCTCCTCCTTGTTCAGC
>DAOUID010000255.1:0-7173 GCA_034428315.1 Dehalococcoidia bacterium | reverse complement strand
TCCTACCAGATGCCCAGCGTCCGCATCGACGGCATGGACGTGCTCGAGGTCTACTCCGCGACGCAGCTCGCCCTCGCCCACTGCCGTGAGGGCAACGGCCCCTACTTCATCGAGGCGCTCACCTACCGCTATCGCGGCCACTCCATGGCCGACCCCGAGCTCTACCGCACCAAGGCGGAGGTCGAGGAGTACCGCAAGCGCGATGCCATCGAGCGCCTCAAGCGCTCCATGATTGCCGACGGCCTCATCGACGAAGCTGCCTACCAGGCGCTCGTCGCCCAGGTCGACGCCGAGGTCGACGAGTCCGTCGCCTTCGCCGATGCGAGCCCCGAGCCCGGCCTCCACACCCTCTACGACCACATCACGAAGGAGTACGAGGGGGACGGGCCGTGACCGAGATGCGCATGCGCGACGCCATCCGCGAGGCGATGCGGGAGGAGATGCTGCGGGACCAGCGCGTCTTCCTCATGGGCGAGGACATCGGCGCCTACGGGGGCTCCTACGCCTGCACCCGCGGCCTGCTCGACGAGTTCGGCCCCGAGCGTGTGCGCGACACGCCTATCTCCGAATCCGGCATCGTCGGGGCTGGGGTCGGCGCCGCACTCGCCGGCTTCATCCCCATGGTCGAGATCATGACCATCAACTTCAGCCTCGTGGCGCTCGACCAGATCGTGAACAACGCTTCCAAGCTCCACTACATGAGCGGCGGCCAGGTGAACGTCCCCCTCGTCCTGCGCATGGCCAGCGGGGGCGGCAGTCAGCTCGGCGCCACCCATAGCCACAGCCTTGAGGGCATGTTCGCCCACTTCCCCGGCCTCACCGTCGTCTGCCCCGCCTTCCCGGGCGACGCCAAGGGTCTCCTGAAGCGCTCCTTCCGCGAGCCCAACCCGGTCGTCTTCATCGAGCACACCGCCTTGTACGGCGCCCGTGGGGAGGTGCCCGACGACCCCGAGCACCTCGTCGAATTCGGCCAGGCGTCGATGGTCCGTTCCGGGAAGGACGTGACCCTCGTCGGCTACAGCGGCAGCGTCCACCAGTGCTATCGTGCCGCCGACATGCTCGCCGCCGAGCACGGCCTCACCGCCGACGTCATCGACCTCCGCACCATCCGCCCGCTCGACATGTCGACGGTCGTCAGCTCAGTGCAGCGCACCAACCGCGCCGTCGTGGTGGAGGACGACTGGAAGTTCGGCGGGTTCGCCGGCGAGATCGCCGCCCAGATCATGGAACGCGCCTTCGACTGGCTCGACGCCCCCGTGGCCCGCGTCGCCGGCAAGGACGTGCCCATGCCCTACAACCGCAACCTCGAATACGCCGCCCTGCCCTCCGAAGAGGATGTGGTCGAGGCGGTGCTGGCGATGCTCTAGGAGGCGCGCATGGCTCTCGAAGTAGTGATGCCGCAGATGGGCGCCGACATGACCGAGGGGACGCTCGTGCGCTGGCTCAAGGAGCCCGGCGACACCATCGAGCGAGGCGACATCATCGCCGAGATCGAGACCGACAAGGCAACCGTCGAGCTCGAAGCCTTCGACGCCGGCGTCCTCCGCCAGGTCGTCGCCGCCGAAGGCGACGTTGTTCCCGTCGGCGAGGTCATCGCCCTCCTCGGCGACGCCGATGAGGAGATGCCCGAGGTCGATCGCCGCGCCCCCGCCGAGAAGCCCAGCCCCCGCGCCGTTGCAGTCGCCGCCGCCAACGCCGACGCCGTCGACGAGACGTTCGGCTCGCGCCGTGTTCGTGTCTCCCCTGTCGCCCGCCGTATCGCGGGCGACGCCGGCATCGACCTCGACGAGGTCACTGGATCAGGCCCCGATGGCCGCATCCTCCGCCGCGACGTGGAGGCCGCCATCGCCGCCCGTGACGACCACGCCCCCGCGGGCGTCCCCACCGTCGAGCCCGAGCGCCCCGCTCCTCCCCCTCCGCCCGCCGACCCCGCCCGCGTCGAGCCCCTCTCCCGCATGCGCGCCGCCATCGCGCGCAACATGTCCGACGCCAAGCAGCAGCAGCCCCACTACTACCTCACCGTCGATGTCGACATGACCGAGGCGATGTCCTTCCGCCGGCATGTCAATCTCGTCCTCGGCGAGACCCAGCGGGTGAGCGTGAACGACCTCATCGTGCGCGCCTGCGCCGTCGCCCTCCTGGCCCACCCGAAGTTCAACGCCTCCCTCACCGATGAGGGCATCCAGTACCACCAGCAGATCGATATCAACATCGGTGTCGCCCTCGACGAGGGCCTCATCGCCCCCGCCCTGCTCGATGTGGCCCCGAAGGGGCTCCCCCAGATCGCGGAGGAGTCGAAGGCGCTCGTCGAGCGAGCCCGCGTGGGCAAGCTCCGCGCCGAGGAGTACTCCAGCGGCACCTTCACTATCACGAACCTCGGCGCCTACGGCATCGATGTCCTCGTCGGCATCATCAACGCCGGTCAGGCCGCCATCCTCGGAGCCGGCTCCGTGATGGAGCGCCCCGCCGTCGTCGACGGCGAGATCGTCCCCCGCCAGCTGATGACGCTCGCCCTCAGCGCCGACCACCGCGTCTCCGATGGCGCCGAAGGCGCCCGTTTCCTCAAGGAGATCCAGACCGTCCTGGAGAACCCGACGCGGCTCTCGGTGTAGAGGGGTCTCGGCTCGGCTACGGCCCTCGCTGGACGACCATGTCCGCTGAGTCCACTTCAGCCTCGAGGAGGTCTCGGGGCTTCTCATAGCGCAGGAGCCAGCGGTCCACGATGTCTCGCCCGAGTAGGGAGGGCAATTCTCGGTTGTGTGTGGTGGGTTCTGCGACCTCCAGGTCGAAGTCATACAGGTAGAGGGAGTCGTCGCCAGGAAACAGCAAGAGTGCGGGCTCCCGGTGGTACAGAGCCTGGCCCCCGATGCCGTGAGCAGTCCCCTCTGCGGGAGAGAGGGTGCCAAACGACACGCCCATGCTTGCTGCGTCGGAAGGCATCAGCACTGAGTTGTCGGCGCCTGTGTCAAGGAGAAAGAAGACTCTGCTCTGGATCCCGAGCCGAGGAAACTCGAGGTAGCCGTCCACGAATGGGCGGCCGGTCAGTTCTTCAAACTGGCCGTTTATCGTCATGCTAGACGATGAGTTTCCGCTTGCTCGAAGTCACAAAGCGAACGAAGCACTCACCCTCGGGGGGGCCGTGCTCCTCCAGTGTTGCCCGCAGTTCCTCGGGGCTGTCCGCCGCAACCACGTTCTCCGCATCCCCATCGTCCTCGTGGATAGCCACCCACTGTTCGTTGTACTCCGCCTCGATCCGTGCCTGGTGAGCGGAGAAGATCCGGGCGCCACGCGAAAAGGCCTCAAGCTCTCGTGCCCGTTCCTCGAGGTCGCCGAACGCCTCGCGCACTTCCGCTTCAGTCAGTTTCGTCCCCATGGCCTTTGTACCTTGACACGATTGTGTCCTCCCCTGCAACCCTCACCCCAGCTCCTTCCCCATCACGTAGAACGGTGCGCCTCCCGGCGTGAAGGTCATCTCCGTGACCACCTCGAATCCGAGGCGGCCGTACAGCTCGTGGGCGCGGCTGTCCGTTCTCGTGCTGAGGACGCAGGTCTTCTCGGGCCGCCCTTCCAGCAGGTGTTCGACGAGGACCGCCCCGATTCCGCGGCTCTGGAAGTCCGGGTGCACCGCGATCTCCACGAGCTCGTAGGCGTTCCCCAGCCACCGCCTGCGCGCCTTCCGGTCCAGCTCCCGCGCGACCGCGTCCCGCCACCACTGGCCGCGCAGGCTCCGGTAGCCGTACGTCATCCCCACGACGCCGTGCTCGGGCACGCGCGGCTCGTCCCCTCCGAGCGCGATGAACCCCCGGAAGCCCTCGCGGTCGCGGTGCAGCCGCCGCAGCCGGTAGCGAATCTCCTCGCCCCGGTCCGGGTCGCTGTAAGGGGGCGGGGCGAACGCCGCCGCATAGACGGCGATGGCCCCCTCGAACAGGGGGCCACCTTCCGGAAACGGTTCGATGCGCCAGCTCATCCGCGATACTGGATCTTCGCCCCGACTCGGTCCTTGTTCAGCCGCTTGTTCAGGTGCAGCCCTTCGAGGATGAACTCCGTGCCGGCCGCGATCTCCCCCGGAGATTCCGCTTCCACCACGCGCAACGCCTCCGCCAGGCCTTCGATGCTGTCGATGAGGCCCTTGTAGTCCTCGCTCGACGTCATCTCCCCCACTTCAACGGAGATGCCCGCCTTGAAGCGCGCCACGATCGGCTCCAGGTCGGCCAGGTTGTAGAGCCGGTTGAAGACCGCGACCGCGGCGCCCTGGATCAGCTTCTCGATGATCTGCTCCTCGCGCCCGTCCTCGATCGTCTCCAACTCCACCTTCCCGCTCAGCGTCGGCACCACGAAGGGCAGGTCGCTCACCCGCGGGACGGCCTCGTCTTCGCCGTTCACGATGGCGCGCCGCAGCGAGTTCGCGAGCAGGCTCTCGTAGTTCGCGATGCTCGCCCGCACGCTCACGCCCGAGCGCTGGTTCACGTCCGGACTGCGCCGCGCCAGCCGCGTGATCTCGGCGATGATCTCCTTCATGTAGTTCGGCACCGACACGCTGAAGTCCGCCGGCACCGGGTGGTGCTCCGCCTCCACGATGTCCATCTCGTGCTCGATCCGCTGCGGGTAGTGCGTCCGCACCTGTGCCCCGTAGCGGTCCTTCAACGGCGTGATGATGCGGCCCCGGTTCGTGTAGTCCTCCGGGTTCGCGCTCGCCACCACGAACACGTCCAGCGGCAGTCGCACGCGGTAGCCGCGGATCTGGACATCCCGCTCCTCCATGATGTTCAGGAGCCCCACCTGGATGCGCTCGGCGAGATCGGGCAGCTCGTTGATGCAGAAGATGCCGTGGTTCGTGCGCGGTACCAGCCCGTAGTGGATCGTCAGCTCGTCCGAGAGGTAGCGCCCCTCCGCCACCTTGATCGGGTCCACTTCGCCGATCAGGTCGGCGATCGTGATGTCCGGGGTCGCCAGCTTCTCGCCGTAGCGCTGGTCGCGGTCCAGCCAGACGAGGGGAGCGGCGTCACCCTCGTCCTCGATGATCTGGCGGCCCTGCGTGGTGATCGGGTTGAACGGATCCTCCGGGATCTCGCAGCCCGCCAGCACCGGGTAGGCGTCGTCCAGCAGGGCCGTCAGCGAGCGGATGATGCGCGACTTCGCCTGCCCCCGCTCGCCCAGGAAGATGATGTCCTGGCCGGCCAGGATGGCGTTCACGATGTGGGGGATCACCGTCTCGTCGTAGCCGTACACACCGGGGAACAGCTCCTCCCCGGAGCGAATGCGCGCGATCAGGTTCTTGCGCATCTCCTCGCGCACGGGCATCGGCTGATAGCCCGACTCTCGCAACTCACCAACGGTCCTGGGACGTTCGACAGTACTCACTCGCTCGTGCTCCTCCGGGCAGCGGGCACATCCTCCAACACGACAACGACGAAAGGAAGCCGCCGCGCCGCCCGGGTCCGCCGCCTGTCGCGGCGCTCAAACTCACCCGGAACGGTATCCCTACCCTGGACCGCACATGATAGGGCGTCGCCCGCCTGTCAACCACGGCCCGCCCCGGCCCGCGTTACGCTCCCGTGAAGAGCTCCAGCTGGTCCCCCGTCTCCGCCGTCAACTCCTCGACCAGGTCGGGACCGTCGTTGCGGACGCTGTTCACGCGCTGCGAGACCGGCCGCACCACCAGGTAGTCCTCGGGAGCCGGACCCAGCAGCCCCTTCAGTTCCTCCGGCTCCCGCTCTCCGCCGAAGATCCACTCGTCGATGCGGTCTTCCGTCAGCACAACCGGCATCCGGTCGTGGATGCGGGCAGCGAGGTCGTTGGGCGGACACGTCAGGATCGTGAAGGTCGCCTCCCACGTCTCCGGGTCCGGCCGCCACCACTCGTACAGCCCCGCGAAGGCCAGCAGCTCCCCGTTGGGACGGTGGAACCAGAAGGGCTGGCGGCTCTCCTTCGTCCCCACCCACTCGTAGTACCCGTCTGCCGGCACGACGCAGCGGCGCTTGCGGAACGCCTCCCGGTAGAGCGGCCGCGTCTCGGCGCCCTCCATTCGCGCGTTGATGCCCCGCGCCGCCTGCTTCCGGTCCTTCGACCCGTACTTCACCAGACCCCAGCGCGCCGAGAGCAGCTCCCGGTCCTCCCGCCGCATCCGCACGACGAAATGCTCGTCCGTGGGCGCGATGTTGAAGCGCGCCTGGTGCGGCGGCAGCTCCCCCGATGCCACCCCGAACTCCTCCGCCACCCCCGCAAGGTCCTCCACCGTCAGCGTGAACCGCCCGCACATGCCGCAAGCATAGGGGAAGCGGCGGGCGGTGAAGCGGTTCGCCGGGCGTTGAGGAACGCTCGGCGTCGTTGTAGGGTAGAAAGTCAACAGCACGTCTACCCCTGGGGATTCCAGTGAGCCTCAACATCAAGAACGAAGAGACCTGCCGCCTCGCCGAGGAGCTCGCCGAGCTTACGGGCGAGACGAAGACGGGGGCCATCACCGTGGCGCTCCGTGAGCGTCTTGAGCGTGAGCGCCATGAACACGAGGCGGAGGTCGAGGCGCGACTGGAACGAATGCGGACAATCGCGAGACGGACGGCAGCCCTGCCCGATGTCGGCCCGCCCCTGGCCGAGGGCGAGGAGCTTTCCATTACCCACGGCGACTACCTCTACGACGAGCACGGCCTGCCAAAGTGATTGTCGACACGTCGGCAGTCGCGGCGATCCTTCTCGGCGAGCCTGACGCAGGACGCTACGATCATGCCATTGCGGGGGCGCAGGCCTGCCGCATGTCCCTGGCCAGTCTCCTGGAGGCAACGATGGTCCTGGAGGGCCGCAAGGGTCGAGAAGCTGGTCGGGACCTCGATGCGTATCTGGAGGAAGCTCACATCGAGCTCGTGCCTGTTACTGGGGAGCAGGTCGAGGCTGCCCGTGCCGTCTGGCGGCGCTTTGGTAAGGGCAACCATCCCGCTAACCTCAACTACGGCGACTGCTTCGCCTACGCCCTTGCCGACACCACCGGTGAGCCCCTTCTCTACAAGGGTGACGACTTCGCCCTCACCGACATCACCCCGGCTCTGCCACCGGCCGAAGCCGACTAGCAGGCCTCTCCTGCTAGCATGGATTGCGGAGGAGTCGCCCGCCGATGACCACCAGCCAGACCCGTGTGCCACGCTCCAGCGAGATGCTGCACGACTACCTCCTCAGCGAGGA
>DAOUID010000254.1:0-8985 GCA_034428315.1 Dehalococcoidia bacterium | reverse complement strand
CAGACCGTGACCCGTTGGCACCACGGGACCGAAGCAGGGGCAGCGGGAATGCCCGAGCGGGCGCCTCGAGAGGCGCTGTCGTACTTCCAACTCATTGAGGTGGCTGTCGTTGCCGCCTTTCGGCGGAAGGGCGTGTCGCTAAAGGCGGTCCGCACCGCACGGGATTACGCGGCCCAGCAGTTCGAGTGCGAATACCCGTTTGCCCAACTGGAGTTTGCTCAAGCCGGGAGGGAATTGCTCCTCAACCTCGAAGACATCCTTCCCGGTGATGAAGAGGGGTCAATCGTCGCCAGCAAGTGGGGCCAGCGTGCGTGGGACGAATTCCTTCCCGAGTTCGAGTACGGGGAAGGGGATGTCGTCGTGCAGTGGCACGTTCGGGGGAAGAAGTCCCCGATCTTGATCGATCCGCGAATTGCCTTCGGTGCGCCAGCCATCAAAGGGATTCCTACCTGGGCCATCAAGGGTCGCAGGGAAGCGGGGGAAACAATCGACGAGATCGTCGACGACTTCACCCTGAAGCGAGAGGAAGTTCTGGCCGCCCTGGAGTTCGAAGGACTGGCCGCTTGATCCTGTTCATCGACCGAAGCCTCGGGAAGGGCATCGGCAGGGCGCTTCGGGAAGTCAAGCGATTCCCCGCCACGGTCCTGCTGCACGACGAGCAGTTCCCACAACGAACGGACGACGATGTCTGGCTCAGACGCGCGGGGCAGGAAGGGTGGATGGCCATGGGCCAGGACTACAGCCACCACCTGATGGAAGTCGAAAAGGACGCCATCAAGACGCATGGTGTGGGCATGTTCTACCTCTGGGGCGCCCGCGCTACCCAGTGGGAGCAGTTTCGCGTCTTTGCGAGGGCGTGGGATGCCATTGAAGAGGCGAGCGAGCGTCAGCCACCGTTCCTGTACCGCATCAATCGGAGCGGCAGGCTCGAAGACATTCCGCTCTGAGAGGTCGGCCTAGCCCCCTACCAGCCCCGCTTGGCGAGGACCTCTTCCTCGGGGAGGGAGGCGACGGAGAGGCCGCGCATGGCGGCGCCGAGGCCGCGCGAGACCTGCGCGAGGAGCTCGTCGTCCTGGTAGTGGGTGACGGCCTGGACGATGGCGTTGGCGACGGCGGGCGGGTTCTCCGACTTGAAGATGCCGGAGCCGACGAACACGCCGTCGGCGCCGAGCCGCATCATGAGGGCGGCGTCGGCGGGCGTGGCGACGCCGCCGGCGGCGAAGTTGACGACGGGCAGGCGGCCTTCGTCGCGGACGCGCTGCACGAGCTCGACGGGCGCGCCGAGGTTCTTGGAGGCGGTGTAGACCTCGTCCTCGGAGAGGTTGCGGAGGCGGCGGATCTCGTCCTGGACGGCGCGCATGTGGCGCACCGCCTCGACGATGTCGCCGGTGCCGGCCTCGCCCTTGGTGCGGATCATGGCGGCGCCCTCGGCGATGCGGCGCAGGGCCTCGCCCAGGTCGCGGCAGCCGCAGACGAAGGGCACGGTGAAGTCGTGCTTGTTGATGTGATGGGCTTCGTCGGCCGGCGTGAGCACCTCCGACTCGTCGATGTAGTCGACGCCGAGGGCCTGGAGGATGCCGGCCTCGACGAAGTGGCCGATGCGGGCCTTGGCCATGACGGGGATGCTGACGGCCTCGGTGATGCGCACGATGATCTCGGGGTCGCTCATGCGGGCGACGCCGCCGTCCTTACGGATATCGGCGGGGACGCGCTCGAGGGCCATGACGGCGCAGGCGCCGGCTTCCTCAGCAATCTGGGCGTGCTCGGGCGAGACGACATCCATGATGACGCCGCCCTTGAGCATCTGCGCCAGACCGGCCTTGACCGTCCAGGTTCCGCGCTCGCTCGCTCCGTTGTCACCTATCTCGCTCATGCCGGTCTCCCCGCCCCGTCGGGCGATGCTCTCAGTTCTTCTACGGCTAGCTTAGGCCGTTTTCGCGTCAGTGGCTGGCCCGGCGACGCACCAGCGTGAGGCCGTCGCGGACGGTGAGCATGACCACCTCGACGCGCTCGTCGCGGGCGAGCTGCTCGTTGAGGGCGCGGATGGCCCGGGTGTCGTCGGTCTGGTCCTTCTCATCGAGGACGCGGCCCGACCAGAGGACGTTGTCGAAAGCGATGAGGCCGCCTTCCGCGAGCTTCGGCAGGACGGCCTCGTAGTAGGCGGGGTAGTTGGCCTTGTCGGCATCGACGAAGACGAAGCCGAAGGGACCGTCGAGCTCGGCGATGGTGTCGAGGGCGGGGCCGAAGCAGAGCGTGATGCGGTCGCCATGGGGGCTGGCGTCGAAGTTGCGCTGGGCGATGTCGGCGTGCTCGCGGCTGATTTCGCAGGTGTAGAGGCGCCCGCCCTCGGGAAGCGCCTCCGCCATAGAGAGGGCGGAGTACCCGGTGAAGCAGCCGATCTCGAGGACTTGTTGCGGGCGCACGAGGCCGACGAGGAAGTTCAGGAGGCGCCCTTCGAGGCGTCCGGTGAGCATGCGGGCGCGATCGCCGAGGGCCTCCGTTCCACGGGCGACCTGCTGGAGCAGCGCAGGCTCGGGGGTGGTGCTGTCGGCGGCGTACGCCTCGAGCTCGGCGGGAACGATCTCGTCCATGGGCCTCGCGCCTCCGGATGGGGCGGTCAGCGGACCGCTAGGCGTCCTGGCGCCAGATCTTCGGCTCCGCGCCGGTCATCAGGTCGCTCAGGGCCGAGAGCTCGACGCGCCAGGGGGTGAGCTTGAGGGCGCCGAACTCGGGGTTGTCGACAGACTGGAAGAACATCGCCGGGTCGTAGCCGACGGGCGGGGGCGCGTTCTTGATGAGGTCCCAGACGCGCTGCTTCTCGGCGGGGTCGTCGTCCCACTCGGCCTTGCACTCGGCGTAGATCTGCTGCTGGCCGAGGGGGTTGCCGGCGGGCAGGTCGAAGTAGGTGACGGACACGTAGGGGTTGTCTGCGATGTGTTTGGACTTAAGGGAAGTGCGGCCCGTCGCGATCCAGCCGGTCGATCCTTCCCAGACGGGGTGGAGGATGCGAGAGCGCGGGCGCCCCTTGCGATCGATGGTGGTGACGGTGCACCAGACGAGGCGGTTGACGCGATCGTTGAACTGCTCGGCGATGTCGGCGAAGGAGTCGACTTCCATTGGTTATTGCCTCCGGCGCACCGCTCCGGGCGGGCGCGCGAGGGGCTAGGATACGCGCTGATTTCGCGAAGGGCGCGCAGCCTCGCGGACCGCCTCAGCGATGCCTTGGAAGGACACCTGCTCCGCCCCGAGTTGCACCAGGCCGCTCAGTCCAATGTCCTTCTGATCCCCAACCTCCTCATCCAGCGTCGAAGTCGGCAAGACATAGAAGGTCCACTGTTTCATGTCGAGCGGGTTCAAGGTGGACTTGTCTCCCCGGTGATGGAGCAGGCAGAAGACGTAAACACCAGACCAACGCCTCCTCTCGCCCAAGTATTCCCCGGCGATAGCGCTGTCCATCTGCCTTGGGGAGATTCCGAACCTGGGTGCCGATTCCTTTTGTTGCGGCCAGGACTGGAGATAGGCCGACGATTTGACCTCGACCTTGGTGCCGTCGGGCATCTTGATGTCAAACTCGGCCCACGCCTCTTGAAGTCCATCGACAGCGTCCAGGGCCAAGGCCACCAAGTACTCCGCGAAGGAGCCCCGAGACGTATTCGTCACCAAGTCGGAGCCCATCCAGCGCCAGAAGTCCAGAACCGTGGCGCCGCTCGACAACTCCTCGTCACCAGTGAGCTCCGGAGTCGTGTATTGCCCCAGGGGGTCTGCCACTGTGCCTCCGGACGCCCAGCGTTCTCAGGCGCCGACCGAGGCCCTAGGATACGCGCGCACTTCTGCGGGGAGGGCGCAGGCGATGCCGGTGTACGCCGTCGGCGAGAAGGTTCCGGTGATCCACGAGAGCGCCTTCATCGCGCCCACGGCGACGGTGGTGGGGGACGTCCGCATCGAGGCGGGAGCCTCGATCTGGTACGGGGCGGTGGTGCGGGGCGATACCTCCTACGCCGTCATCGGGGCGGGCGCGAACATCCAGGACGGGGCGGTGGTGCACGGGCGGGCGACGGCGCCCGCGATCGTCGGCGAGCAGGCGTCGGTGGCGCACAACGCCGTCATCCACGGGGCGACTATCGGGGCGCGGGCGCTGATCGCGAACGGGGCGCAGGTGCTGGACGGGGCGGTGGTGGGGGAGGGGGCGCTGGTGGCGGCGGGGTCGGTGGTGCTGCCGGAGACGGAGGTCCCGGCGGGGATGCTGGCGGCGGGGACGCCCGCGGAGGTGAAGCGTTCCATCGAAGGGACCGCCTCGCAGGAGTGGGTCGAGAACAACCCGGGCCGGTACGAGCGGCTGGCGGCCGAGCACCTGGAAGGGTTAAGGGAGATCACCCACACCAATGCGAAGATGGCAGGGCCATGACGGCGGCTAGCGCTCTGGGCACCACCACCGCGGGAAGGCACTCCGGGTGGTACGGCGGCATCCCGCTGCTGGGGCGGCTGCCGGTCGAGTGGCAGCCCAACCCTCGTGTCTTCCTGAGCATGCTCCCGGTGCTGGTTTTCTACGGGCTGACGAAGGTGGCCCCGGCCGAGGTCGCGATCGGGGGCGGGTTCGCGGCGGTCACGGTGGTGTTCGCGTTCACGCGGGAGACGCCGCTGCTGCGGTTGCTTGCGATCTATGGCTACCTGATCACGGCCGGGTCGGCGCTGGCGGGGATCCTGCTCACGAGCGAGAAGGCGTACCTGGCCGCGGGACCGGTGGGGGACGCGCTCATCCTGCCGCTCTATGCGTGGACGCTCTGGCGGGGCTGGCCCCTGATCGGGGCGATCGGGCGCGAGATCTCGCCGAGCATGGTGGGGAACCTGCCCGTGAACGCGCCCATCTTCGTGAAGGTGACGCTCGTGTGGGCCGGCTACGAGGCGGTCAAGGCGCTTGTCCTGACGTGGATGCTGCTGAACCTCTCGATCGGGGAGTACCTGGTCTACGGCCGCCTGTTCGGCTGGCCGACGACGGCCGCGCTCGTGTTCATCTGCGGGACGTTCATCCTGCGAGAGGCGCGCCGGCACCGGTCGGAGGGCGAAACGGCCGCCGACTACCCTTCGGCGTCGAGCAGCCCGGCGGCGGCGGCCTCGTAACCCAGCGGCGAGACGGCCACGTGCTTCGTGAGGGCGTGCACGTCGCGCCAGGCGCGGGCGAGCGGCGAGCCGGCATCGAGCGCGGCGGAGCCGCCCGCCTCGAAGAGGAGCGTGGCGGCGCGGGCGGCGCTGTTGGCGGCGTGGATGGAGGCGAGCGACACGCGCGCGGCCTCCTCGGGCCCGAGGGCGCTGCCCCCGGCGACCGTGTCCCAGCTCGACCGGGCAACCTCGAAGAACCAGGCGCGGGCGGCGCTCACAAGCGCCTCGGCCTCGCCGAGGCGGGCGCGCGCGCCCTGGCGGTCGCCCAGGGGCTCGCCGGTGTAGAGCGACTTGCGCGATCCGGCCAGCGCCAGGAATTCGTCGATGGCGTGCCGCCCGATGCCGAGCGCCACCGCCGCGAACGACACCTCCGCGTGCGAGGCGAAGGGGTAGCGGTAGAGCGGGCCGCGCTCGAAGGCCCAGTCGCCGAAGACATCGAAGCTGCGCCGGTAGGGGACGAGGCTGCTCTCGACGCGAAAGTCGTGGCTGCCGGTGCCGCGCATGCCGGCGGGGTCCCAGGCCTCGACGATCTCGACCTCGCTCGCGGGAAAGGCCATGGCGCGGATGACGGGGCCGTCGCCCCCGCCGGCGGGGCGCTCGCCCTCGAGGATGCAGTTGGCAGTGAAGAAGGTGGCATGGTGGGCGCCGCTGGCGAAATTCCAGTGCCCCCCGGCGAGGTAGCCGCTGTCGACGGGCCTGGCGGTGCCGCCGGGCTTGCCGGAGCCGGCGATGAGGGCCTCGCGTGGCCCGAAGATCTCGGCGGCGGTGGCCGGTTCGAGGGCGCCGGCGAAGAGCCCGCCGCCGGTCCCGATGGTCACGGCCCAGCCGAAGGAGCCGTCGATGCGGGAGGCGGCCTCGAACACCTCGAGGGCGGACGGCATCTCGAGCTCCGGGGCATCGATGGAGCGCGGCAGCCACAGCCGGTACAGCCCGGCGTCGACGATGCGCTCGGCGACCGGCGCGGTTGTCCGCGCCTCGCGCTCGGAGCGCTCGGCCTCGGCGGCGACGAGGGGCGCCATGTCGCGGAGGGCGTCGAGGTAGGGGGCGGCGGCGTTCACGTGGGGCAGGGTACCGCGGAACGGACCGCTGACCCATAAGTTAGGCGATGACGTACCTAAGGAGACGGGGTTAGGAGTCGGCGATGACTAGGAAGCATCTACGAATTCCGTCTGGAGTTCGCCCTCCGGCGGGAAGTTGACGATGAGCCCTCGATCAACGCCCGTCGTCCGCAGATACGCTGCGAGTTGGGCACGGTGCACTTTCGAGATGCTGCTGACAGCCTTGAGTTCTATGACCCGCCCGGTGGCGACAATCGCGTAGTCCAAGACCTGCTCGCCGACCTTCTGGTCGTGAAAGAACACCTCAACGGTGTGTTGAACGTGGTAGTCGATGCCCTGCTCCCGCATGGCGATTCCTAGTGCTTCCTCGTAGACGGTTTCGGAGTACCCGCCCCCGAGCACCTCGTGTACCTCACGAGCTAGATCAAGAACGGTATCTATGGCTGGCTGTGACAAGTCTTGGTTCCTCCTGTATCTGGCTGCTCGCTGTGCCTGGCCTTGACGCAAGGAAGGGGTCGCCGGGCGACCCCTCCGTGATGAGTGCCACTGGTTGCAGTGCAAGCAGTGGGGGTTGATGTCCTCATCATAATCAGCGCGAGCCGCGAGCGGACAATCACCCGCTCGGCTTGCTGCCCCCACCCCTCCCGCTTATCTTTGTGGCGCAAATCACAAGGGCCTCGGGGGCGGCCCTGGCGGGCGCTGTTGCGCGGCCCGCGGCGCCCCCGCCGCTCGACGACGGCGAAAGCGAGGCCATGAGCTTCTACGACACCTGGTCCGCCGTCTTTATCGCCTCGATCGTCGGCTTCATTCTCGTGTTTTCCGCCCTTGTCGGGGCGCGGTTGCTGGGTCCCTTCGCGCGGGAGCGCGGCAAGGGCGTTTCCTACGAGTGCGGCATGCTCCCGATCGGGCGCAACTGGGCACAGGTCCACGTGCGCTACTACATCTTCGCGATCATGTTCCTCATCTTCGACGTGGAGACGATCTTCATCTTCCCCTGGGCGGTCATCTTCCTGAACCAGGGCATCCCCGACGTAGTCTTCTGGTACATGTTCGTGTTCATCGTCGTGCTGAGCCTCGGGCTGCTCTACGCCTGGCGGCGCGGCGTGCTGGAGTGGAAATGAGCGACGAAGCGGCCTCCGCGCCTGATGGGCCGGCGATGCCCGCCTACGTGCCCGACTTCGGGAACGAGGCAGAGCGCCTGACGCCCGTCGACCTGCCCGAGCAGACGGCGGCCTACCGCATCGTGATGCCGGGCATCCTGCAGACGGGCGTCGACACGGTGCTGGCGATGAGCCGCAAGAGCTCGCTCTGGCCGATGACCTTCGGGCTGGCCTGCTGCGCGATCGAGATGATCGGCACGTTCATGGCCAACCACGACCTCGACCGCTTCGGCATCGTGCCCTGGCCCAGCCCCCGCCAGAGCGACGTGATGGTCGTCTCGGGAACGGTCACGAAGAAGATGGCGCCGGCGATCAAGCTGCTCTACGAGCAGATGCCGAACCCGAAGTACGTGATCTCGATGGGCGCCTGCGCCACCAACGGCGGTCCCTACACGGAATACGACCGCGTGCTCCAGGGCGTCGACAAGATCATCCCGGTGGACGTGTACGTGCCGGGCTGCCCGCCCCGCCCCGAGTCCCTGCTCGACGGCTTCCTGCGGCTGCAGGAGAAGATCATGGAAGAGAAGAGGATGGTCGGGTGAGCGCGGAAGCGGTCATCGGCGAGCCGGAGATCGCGGCGCTCGTGCGGGAGCGGCTGCCGGACATCCCCTTCGAGGCCTCGGAAACGAAGACCTACGCCGACCTGCGGGTCGCGCCCGAGCACCTCCTCGCATTCGTCACGGGGCTGCGGGACGACGAGGCACTCGCCTTCGATCTGCTGCGCAACATCGTGGCGCTGGACATGGAGGAGGCGGGGCTCGAGGCGAAGTACCACCTCTACTCCTTCCCCCACGGCCACGCCGTACAGGTTACGGTGGCGGCGCCCATCCCCAGCTGCGAGCTGCCCTCGCTGACGGACCTGTATCCCGCCGCCAACTGGCACGAGCGGGAGGCGGCGGAGATGGTGGGGCTCGTGTTCACGGGCCATCCCGACCCGCGCAACCTGCTGCTGGAGGAAGACCTCCGCATCCACCCGCTGCGCAAGGCGCATCCGCTGCAGAAGGCCGAGATCCTGCAGGGCATCGAAGACGGCCCGCCCGGGGTGGAGGTCTAGATGTCGATCTGGCCCGAGGAGCAGCAGGTCGTCACCGCCGAGGGTGATCTCGACACGGTCGACATGACCGTGAACGTGGGGCCACAGCACCCGGCCACGCACGGCGTGTTCCGCATGGTGCTGACGGTCGACGGCGAGCTGGTGGTGGATTGCGAGCCGTACATCGGCTACCTGCACCGGGGGCTGGAGAAGCTCTCGGAGAACGCCGACTACCGGCAGGCGATGGGCTGGTGGGACCGCACGGACTACCTCGCGGGGATGTGCTGCGAGGGCGCCTACACGATGGCGGTCGAGAAGCTGGCCGGGATCGAGGTTCCGGAGCGCGCGGAGTACATCCGCGTGATCATGATGGAGCTCTCGCGGATCAACTCGCACTTCATGTTCCTGGGCGCCTTCGGGGCGGACGTAGGCTCCTTCGGCACGAGCTTCGTGTACGCCTGGCGCGAGCGGGAGCGCATCTACGACCTGTTCGAGGAGGTGGCGGGGGACCGCATGTTCCCCACCTACTTCCGCATCGGCGGGGTGACGATGGACCTGCCCGACAACTTCGAGTCGC
>DAOUID010000253.1:0-2736 GCA_034428315.1 Dehalococcoidia bacterium | reverse complement strand
CGCCGGCGCCGCCATAGAGGCCGACCTTGCCGCCGCGCACGAGGGGGGCGATGAGGTCGATGACCTTGATGCCCGTCTCGAGGATTGAGGGCTGGGTCTCCTGGTCCTCGAAGGAGGGGGGCTCGCGGTGGATGGGCCAGCGGGGGGCCTCGTCGGGGACGGGGAGGTCGTCGATGGGGTCGCCGAGCACGTTGAACATGCGCCCGAGCGCTTCCTCGCCGACGGGAACGGCGATAGCCGCTCCCGTGTCGGTGACGGCCATCCCGCGGGTGAGGCCGTCGGTCGAGTCCATAGCCAGGGCGCGCACCCAGTTGTTGCCCACGTGCTGCTGGACCTCGACGACGAGGCTGGTGCCATCGCCGCGGTCGATGCTGAGGGCGTTGTAGATGGGGGGCAGCTGGTCGGGCGGGAACTCGACGTCGATCACGGTGCCGATGATCTGGACGATGCGTCCCTCGGCGGTAGCGGCAGTGACCATGATGGGGCTCCTTCTGGGGTTGTTCAGGATTTGGAGCGGAAGCGCTCGAGGCGCTCCGCCAGCTCGGGCCCCGCACCGGGGCTGGTTCGACGCTCGAAGGCGAGGCCTTCGGCATAGGAGTAGTTCAGGCCCTCGTTGAGGAGGCGCTTGTCGGCTCGCAGCGTGTGCCACGAGTTGCCCGCGATCTGCGCGGCCATGGCGGCGGCAGCCTCGTCGAGCTCGGCGTCGGGGACGACGCGGTTGGCGAGGCCGATACGGACAGCCTCGTGGGCGTCGACGCGGCGGGCGGTGTACATCATCTCCCTGGCGAGGAGGGGACCGATGCGGCGGGGGAGGCGCTGGGTCAGCCCCCAGAGGGGGGTGAGCGCCCACTCGCCGTGGGAATCGCAGAAGATGGCGGATTCACCGGCGATGCAGAGGTCGGCGGCGAGCATCAGCTCGAGGGCGCCGGTGTAGCAGGCGCCCCGGACGGACGCGATGACCGGCTGGGGCAGGGCCTCGATCATGTCGATGGTCTCGGCCTGGTAGTACGGCTCGGGGGCGGGGTCACCGAGAGCCTTGAGGTCGTTTCCGGCGCTGAAGGCGCGCCCCTCGCCCCGGAGGACGACGCAACCGACGGAGTCGGTCTGCTCGGCGATGGCGGCGACGTGCTCGCGCAGCTCGGTGAAGAGCGCGATGTTGAGGGCGTTGAGCGCCTCGGGGCGGTTGAGGGTGAGGGTGGCGACGCCGTCGCGGTCCTGGCGCAGGACGAGTTCGCTCATGCGGGCACCCCCGCGATATCGGCGAGATCGACATCGAGGAGGGACTCGAGGGTGCGGTCGGGGTCGGGAAGGGGCAGGCCGCGCGTGTACTCGGTGCGGACGGCCCAGCAGGCCATGCCGGCGGCATGGGCCGCCCTGATACCGGCGGGCGCGTCCTCGATAGCGAGGGAGCGGGCCGGGTCCACGCCGAGCCTCTCGGCGGCTTTCAGGTAGATGTCGGGGTCTGGCTTGCCGTTGGCGACATCGTCGCCACAGACGACCACATCGAAGGCGTCCCGGATTCCGAGCCGGCCGAGGCAGGTCTCGACGTTGCCGCTGTAGGTGGAGGAGGCGACGGCGAGGGGCAGGCCCAGGTGCTGCAGGCCGCGCACGAGCTCGACGGCGCCGGGGAGGGCGGTATCGACGGATGCGTAGGCGGCAGCGACGAGCGCGGAGCAGCGGTCGCGGTACCAGGAGGCGGGTCGGGGGAGGCCGAGGTCCTGGACGAACTCGTTCCAGCCGCCCTTCGTGCCCATGTACTTCTTGTACTTCTCAAGGGGGAAGCTCAGGCCGTCCTCCGCGAGCACGGTGCTGGCCGCGCCGTAGTAGAAGGGCTCGCCATCGACGAGGACACCGTCCATGTCGAAGATGACCGCGTCGAAGGCGGGCGCGCTACTCATTCACGACAGCCTCGGCGCCGCCGACGATGTCGAGGAGCTGGGTGGTGATCTCCTCCTGGCGGGCCTTGTTGTAGGTGAGGGTGAGCTCGCGCTCGATCTCGTTGGCGTTGTCGGTCGCGTTCTTCATGGCGACCATGCGCGCGGACTGCTCGGAGGCGGCCGACTCGAGGATAGCGGCGTGGACCTGCATCTCCACGTAGCGGGGGAGAAGGCGCTCGAAGACCTGGCCCGGGTCGGGCTCGAAGATGTACTCCTGCCGGAAGGCCTCGGCTTCGGCCTCATCCTCGGCGGTAGGGGGCTCGACGGGGAGGAGGCGACGCACGACGGGGCGCTGGTTCACGGTGCTGACGAACTCGGCGAAGCTGATGAAGACCTGGTCGACCTCGCCGGAGAGGTAGTCGTCCATGACGAGCCGGGCGATGACGCTCGTGTCGGTGAGGGCGGGGTAGTCGCCGAGGTCGGTGAACTCGGCGGCGACGTTCTGGCGGGAGCGCACGAAGAAGTCGCGGCCCTTGCGGCCGACGGCGACGATGGCGGTCGGGGGCTCGGTTTCGGTGACGAACGACCCGGCGCTGTTGTTGAGGTTGGCGTTGAGGGCGCCGCAGAGGCCGCGGTCGGGGGTGATGTGGAGGATGCCGATGTTCTCGACGGGGCGCTGGGTGAGGAAGGGATGCGACTCGTCGCTGTCCCCGTCGCCCCCGCCAGGGGCGGTGGAGGCGAGGGAGGAAAGGACGAGCTGGATCTTCTCCGCGTAGGGGCGGCCTTCGGTGGCCCGCTCCTGGGCGCGGCGCATCTTGGAGGCCGCCACGAGCTGAAGCGCGTTCGTGATCTTGGCGGT
>DAOUID010000252.1:0-5156 GCA_034428315.1 Dehalococcoidia bacterium | reverse complement strand
GAGGCCCCGACGCTCGGCCCGGCAACCGCAAGCGCGGCTGCCGGGCCGCTCGCCGGGAGGGGTGGGTTAGCGGCTGTAGCCGGAATCGGGCGCGAGTTGGCCGGCCGCCTCGATGAGCGCGTCGAGCAGGAAGTCGAAGTCGCGGAACGCCTCGGTCGACCCGAGGCGGGACGAGAGTGCGTCGAACTCGCCCTGCAGCGCTGCGAGGTCAGCCCGCACGCCTGCAGCGTCGACCTCCTGGCCCTCGACCTGCGTCGAGAGGCGGCTGTAGCGGTCGGCCGCGAGGCCGACGATGGCACCGAGGCGCAGCAGGTCGCCGCGGCCTTCGAACGGCACGCCGGTGAGGCCGAGCACGGCCGAGGTCTGCGACCGCGACTCGCCGCTCGCGGGCTCCACCCAGCGCACCTCGACACTACCGAACTGCCGCGGGAGGCCCGCGCCCTCGTGGAGCTCGAGCTCGTAGAAGACGGTGGTTGCGGTGCCGGCCGGAAGCTCGGCGAACTCCTTGCGGTCCTGCGTGAAGGTGTGGTCCGGAGTCACGCGGTTCTCGTAGCCGACGATGCGCCAGCTCTTCACCACCGCCGGGTCCCACGTCACCTGCGCGCGCGTCTGGTCGGCGAACGGCGTCGAGAGCGCAAGCCAGTTCTCGCGGGTGAACATCTCGCGCGCCTGCGTCGTGCCGTCCAGGTAGCGGTACCAGCCGTTGCCGTGCTGGGCGAGTTGCTCCAGCAGGTAGTCGTTGTAGTTCTCGATCCCCACGCCGATGGTGATGAGCCGCAGCGGGTTCTTGCTGTCCGTGTCCTCGGCGGATTCGAGGATCGCGAAGGGGTCGGTGGCGTCGACGTTCGCGACGCCGTCCGACATCAGGATGATGTAGTTGAACGCGTCCGGCCGCTCGCGTCGCGCCTCGGCCGCCAGCTCAACGCCGAGGTTGAGGCCGGCCTGCACGTTGGTGGAGTAGTGCGGATTGAGCCGCTCGATCGACCACGCCACGTCCCCGTCGTCGGGGGCGCTGTGCTCGACGGTGTAGGCGTCGAGCACCGTGTCGGTGAAGTGCACAACGGCGATGCGATCGTCTGGGCCGAGGCTCTGGCGAATGGCCTCCGCCGCCGCCCGCGCGATGGCCACGCGGTTCCCCGAGGCCATCGACCCCGAGGCGTCGAGCACGAGCGTCACGTTCAGGGGCGCGTCGTCGCGCAGCTCCGGCGCCTGCATGGCGATGCGTGCGAGGTGCCAGCCGGGCTCCAGCGGGTGGAGCACGAGGTCGCTCGTGATGGCGAAGCTGCGCTCACCGCGCGGTCCCGCATAGTCGTAGTCGAAGGAGTTGATCCACTCCTCGGCCCGCACCGAGTCCGGGTTGACGGGGTAGCCGTCGCGGACCCAGGTGAGGGCGAGGAAGTAGGACGTGCGGTCCGTATCGAGGCTGAAGGTCGAGACGGCGTCGGTCGACGTCTCCACGACGCCCGTGCGCTCGTAGTCCCGGAAGGTGGTGGCAGGCGGCTGCGAGGGCGGCGCCGGCGTCCTGAGTGCCGGCTCGCTGGGGCCGCCGCCCGTGGCGCCCGACTCCGGCGCCATGCCGTCGGCCATGTCGTCGTAATCGCCGTCGGCCATGTCCATGTCGGCGTCGGCCATGTCGTCCATTGCGGCGTCGGCCATGTCGTCCATGTCGGTGTCGCTCATGTCTGAGCCGTCGGTGTCGGGCTCCCCCGGTCCAGTGGCAGCAGCGTCGTCCGCGCTGTCTTCCTCCGAAGTGGGTCCCTCCTCGACGGGCTCGGGTTCGGGGGCCGGCGTGGCTTCCTGGGTAGGAGCTTGCGTGGCCTCGGCGGCCTGCGTCGGCGCTGGCGTGGCTGCTGGCGCCTCGGTTGGCGAGGGCTGCGCCCTCTGGGCCTGCTCCCTGGGGGGGCTCGTCGCCTCGGCGGCGGCAACCTCCACCTCAACGGCCGCCTCCGTGGGGGCGGCCGTTGCCGCGGCGGCAGTCGCAACCGTCTCCCGGTCGTCGCGCTCGGCGGCGGCGTAGGCAGGCGCGACGGCAACATCGTCGTCGTCGCCGCTGCCATCACCGCTACCACCGGCCAGGGCCCAGGCCCCGATCCCCACGCCCACAACCAGCACGGCCGCCGCCGCCGCCGGAATCCAGGGCATCTCGCTGATGGCGGCGACCCCGCCACGCAAGGAGGCGAAGCGCGGCGGCTGCTGTTCCCCCAGGCGGCTCTCCAGCCGCTCCCAGAGGTCTGCCGGAGCGCGCAGTTCCTCGGCCTCCTCGGCGAAGTGCTCGCGCAGGCGTCCTTCCATCTCCTGATCTGGCCTCTCGTTACGCGCCATTGCCGGCCACCTCCATCACGCCCGACTGCTCCAGCAGCTCCCGCATCTGGCGTAGCGCCCGATGGAGCCGCGACTTGACTGTCCCCTCCCGTACCCCGGCCGAACGCGCGACCTGCGGGACCGTCAGGTCCGCGAAGTAGCGCAGCACCACCACCTGGCGGTGCTCCGGGGTGAGTTGCGCGAGGGCCTGCCGTACGGCCTCGCGGTCCTCGCTCGCCTCGATCGAATCGGCCCCGCTCGAGGGCGCGCTCAAGGGCGCCGACTCCTCCAGCGGGACGGTGGTGAGCGCGCGTCTTCGCTGCTGCGCGAGCACGGCGTTCACGAGGATGCGCATCAGCCACGGCTTCACCGGGCGTCCCCGGCGGAAAGTGCGGATGCCGCGCCAGGCCAGCAGGAACGCCTCCTGCACGTGCTCCTCGGCCTGGGCCGCGTTGCCCGTCATCAGGTAGGCGGTGCCGTAGAGCGGGTTCTTGTACTGCTCCACGAGGTGGCGGAAGGCGTCGCGGTCGCCGCCCTGGCAGAGCAGGACGGCCTCGTCATCGGTCATGCGTCCCTCACCTTCCGCGAGCCGGCCAGGGTAGTGTTCGCTCCGGGCGTCGAGTTGCGCCAGTGCCATCCTGTAGAAGAGATATGCGTCTCCCCGCCGGATCGTTCCCCATCCGGCGACGAATTCATCCGCATGCCGCCCAGCCCTACCCGCTCAGTGGTTCTGGCGCAGGTAGCGGACGAGCTCCATCATCGCCTTGCAGTCGACCTCGTTGTACCGCTCGATGCTGTCCATCAGGTCGAGGTTGCGCATGCTCCCGCCCGCCTCGGCCGCCTGCCGGTCGCACCACCACGCCCCCACCATCGCCCCAAGGCCATCGACGGGTCCCTCGCCCCACTTCGTTTCGACGAGCCCGAGGTCGTGCATCGCGTTCGTGACCGCCTTCAGCCCGAAGGCGTGCGACCCCCGCACGACGACAGGCTCCTTCTTCACCACCCGGTTCAGGAAGTCGAACCAGTTCGGGTGCGGCCAGGGCTGTCCGGTCCGCGTGTGCTGCCAGCCGGTGGCCTCGTGGCGTCTCACGGCCGCATCGAAATCGGTTTCGAGCGTGCGCTCCTCGTGCGGAGCCCAGTGGATGACCTTCGGGCTTGCGCCCGGCGCGAGCCGGGCGCGCACCGCCGTCATGTGCTCGAACCAGGCGTCGATGATCTCCGCTTCCGATCGCTCGTCGAGGCGGTCGGTGATGAAACACTCGAACCTCCACTCGCCCTCCTCCATGTGCCCGCAGCCGATCATGAAGATGAGGGGCTGCCCGCCCCGCTCGGGGATACGCGAGAAATCGTCGCCGAGATCGTTGACCGTCTCGAAGTCGACGTAGAACTCGGCGGGGGCTTCCTCGATCCACTCCCCCCGCGCTGCCTCGATACGCGCCGGACGGACGTCGGGGCCGGGCTCCCGGTTCACGTCGAGCAGCGCCTGCAGCGTCGGCGCGGTTGTCTTCCCGGTCACGCCCAGCGCCTCGGGCGTGACGCGCGGGTCCGTCCAGCGGGTGAGGCCCTTGCGGTTCGCGTCGCGCCGCTTCTCGGCGCCCACCCACCAGAGCCGCGTGAGGTCCTCGCTCTCCTTCACGATCCGCTTGATGGCGCCCGACCACCCGTTGTCGTCGCCCCCTGCGTTGGGCCGCAGTTCCTCCACCGACGGCTCCGGAAGGGCGCTCCACGCGCCCCCCTCCTTGCGCAGCCGCCGCACCCAGGCCACGGCTTCCTCGGCCTGGACGGACAGAATCCCGCTGCGCGAGGCGTAGCTGTTGGCGACAGGCGCGATGCGCTCCATGCAGCTGGTTCCGCGCGGCGGCGCACCCTTCTTCCGCTGCTCCCACCCGCGGCCCAGCACGAACGCGTCCGGCGGCAGGTAGCCCTGTAGCCGCCCGAGCGCCCGGTTGTAGAGGTACACCTGCGCCTTGTAGGCCGGCGCCGACCCGCCGTTGCCGAGCTCCCCGCCTGCGGCCAGGTGGAGCGTCGAGTACTTGATGTCGACGACGCGATAGTGGCGCTCCCCGATACCGAGGTCGGGCGCCCGCGCCGCTGCCTGCGCCTCGTTGAAGGACTCCGGGAACAGCGCGGCGAGCACGTCGCTGCGGACGAGCAGGTCCGGTCCCCCGTAGGTGCGCGTCTCCGCGTCGCGCAGCGTGCCCTGGAAGATGATGGGGACGCCCTCCGTCATCGCCGCGAACGTCTCCTCGGCTACGGCGAGATCCTGGCGCACCTCGCGACCCGCGTCCTCGGGCACGATCGTGCGCACCTCGACCAGCCCGCGCAGGTGCTCCACCACCGCCGCCTCGAAGGCGTTGCCCTGGCCGAAGAGGAAGTGCAGGAAGTCCGTCGGTTCGTGCTCCGGGTCCCGCTCGAAGCCATGCTCCTCGCCGTAGCGGTCCAGCCAGTCCAGCAGGGGCTGGCCCAGCACGTGGTTCCGCGTCCGTGAGGCCGAGACCCACTCGTCCCACTCCGCTTCGGTTTCCGGGACGACGAGGTTTCCGGCGAGGTCGTGCGTCAGCGCGTCGATGCCCACGGCGGGAGCGTAGCAGCGGGTACCCGTTGACGCGCGCCCCCGGCTCTGCCACGGTTCGGGGCGCCGCGTACGGCGCGGCCAGCACAACCCTTGGAGGCTCACAGATGGCGGGCGCACAGGACCACGAAACCGTTTCCGGCTACCCACTCGACGAGGAGCAGCTCGAGTCGCTGCTCCTAAACGCCAGGGAGTGCGCGCTCAACTGGAGCACGCAGGACGGCTGGCCCGTCGGCGTCATCCACGCCTACGTCTGGCACGAAGGGCGCTTCTGGATTACCTG
>DAOUID010000251.1:0-3366 GCA_034428315.1 Dehalococcoidia bacterium | reverse complement strand
GGAGCGACTGCCGCTCCTCCAGCGACAGCTCCTCCCAGCGGGCCAGAAGACGCTTCGTCGTCGCCTCCGCCTGCTCCTCCCGCTCTGCCTCCGAGCGCTCCGCGGCGAGGCGCGCGCGTGCCTCGTGCGCTTCGCGTTCCAGCTCCCGCTGCTCCCGCACGAAGGTTGTGCCCAGCGCCTTCATGCGCTCGATGGGCAGCCCCCCGCTCGCCGCCTCGCCCACCAGCGACTCGACCTGCCGCCGGTTCTGCCGCAGCTTCCCCTCAAGGCGTTCGATCTCCCCCTGGACCTCCTCTGCGTAGGCGTCGGCGCCGCCCGCGCGCTGGAGGCGCGTGGCCGCCCCGTTCGGCTCCGCGAGCAGCTCGCGCACGCGTCCCTCCAGCTCGGCCTCGCGCTGGGTGTTGTAGGAGCAGGTGTTCTGGTTCGTGCGGCTCTCGCACTGGTAGTACCGGTAGGTCGCCTTCCGTTCCTCGCCCGCTCGCGTGGTCCAGTGCTGCCGCCGGCTGACCCCGATCATGCGGTTGCCGCAGCGCCCGCAGAACACGAGCCCGCTCAGGAGGAAGGGCTGGAGCGATCGCCCTGTTCCCCCCTTCCGGCGCTTCGCCATGTTCTCCTGCACCTTGCGGAAGTCTGAGGGGCTCACCAGCGCCCGGTGGCTATCGGGAATGCGGACCCCGAAGCGCGAGTACGTGCCCAGGTAGGCCCGGTTCCGCAGGATGTCGCGCACGCTCACCATGCTCCAGCGGCCGCCTCGCCTCGTGGGGATGTTGTCCTCGTTGAGCCGCCCCGCGATGCGCCTGATGCCGAGCCCCTCCTCCAGGTAGAGCCGGAAGATGTACTGCACCACCACGGCCTCGTCCGGGACGATCTCCAGACGGCGGTTCGCCCCCACGCAGTAGCCGTACGGCGGCCGCCCGAGCGCCTCCCCACGCACCGCCCGGCGCCGCATCGCCGCCCGCACGCGCTCCGAGACGGGCGCGTTCCGCTTCTTGCCGTTCCATTGCCCCACGAGCGCCTTCGCCGCCTCCTCCCCGCTCTCCGCCTCGTACACCGTGGCGCCTGCCTCCTCGATGGTCAGCATCTTCACCGCCGCCCGGCCGAGGTCGCTCCCCAGCACGCCAAGCCCATCCACCACCGCCACCACGAAGCCGTGGTCGCCCCGCTCGATGAAGCTGAGCATCTGCCGGAATCCGCTCTCCGCCTCATCCTCGTCCTTCGTGTCGACGAAGGTGGCCGCCACCTGGTACCCGTGCTTCTGGCAGAACGCGAGGAACCGCTCCGTTTGCTGGCTCAGGCTGCGCTCCGCCCCCTCGACCTGCGCCCCTTCCACGAAGTACCCGATCGCCTTCATCGCCTAGTACCCCACCAGGATCCGTTCGCAGTTGGGGCAGAGGGCCGGCGCCTCGGGGTCGAGGGCGCGCTTCCGCGCCGAAGGCGGGACGCTCACGCGGCAGCCGGTGCAGGCGCCCGCCCGCAGGTGCGTCACCGCCACGCCGCCCTTCCGCCGCCGCAAGTCCTCGTATTGCGCGATCAAGGTGGCGGTGAGCCTCGCCCGACAAGTGTCGCGCTCCCCGTTCGTCGCCACGACTTCGCCCTCCAGCCGGGTGATCACCCCGCCCAGCCGCTCCCCCTTCTCCTTGGCTACCCCCTGTTCGCGCTCGAGCCCCGCGTGCGCCTCCTCCCGCGCCGCCTCCGCCTCCTCCAGCGTGTCGAGCAGCGCCAACTCGGTGTCCTCCACGTCGGAGAGGTGGGAGCGGAGCGACGCGATCTCCCGCTGCAGGCCCTCCAGCTCCTTGGGGAGGCTCGTGGAACCGTCGTACAACTTCTTCTCCTCCCGCTCGACTCGCGCCACGAGGGTGTCGATCTCGCCCTCCAGCCGGCGCTGCTCCCGCTCCAGCGTCGCGCAGCGCTCGTCTGCCTCGGCAACGGCTTCCTCGGCGGCGCGTAGCGCTTCCTCGTTTTCGAGATCGGCGCGCGCCTCGTCCAGTTCGGCCGTCAGTCTGGCGAGGAGGTCGTCGTAGTCCTGGAGAGAAGCAAGGTCTGCGACATGTGGCATCCGAGGCTAACCCTAGCGAAAAGCGTAGGCCCACCCGGCGCGCTCCGTAAACGGTGAGACGGCCCCTCCGAAGCGAATCTGTCTCGCCCTGCCGCCCTTATGTTCCACCGAGGGCGGTGAGGGGCGGCGCTATACTGGCTTCCGCAGCCGCGCCCGGTTTGCAGGAGGGCCGCGTGGAGCTCCCGCCCCTCACGTTCAACGTCTCCCAGCTCCTTGCCGATGGCTCCGGCGCCTCCCGCGTCCACGAGCTCACGCCGTCCGGATCGCTCGCGGGCGGCCGGGTCGAGTTGGTGCGCATCGGCGCCGGCGCCCTCGTCCGCGCATCCCTCGATATCACCCTCGAGGCCGAGTGCTCCCGCTGCCTCTCGCCCCTCGCCCTCCCCACCGCCATCGCCTTCGACGAGGTCTACGAGCAGCGCTTTGACGTCGGCAGCGGGGCCCGCCTCGACGACGCCGACATGGACCCCGAGTCGTTCACGATCTCCCAGAGCCACCTGATCGACATTACGGAGGGTGTGCGGCAGTATTGTGAGGCGGCCGCACCCATGCAGCCGCTCTGCAGCGCCGATTGCGAGGGCTTCTGCCCCAGCTGCGGAATCGACAGAAACACGGGCGACTGCGCCTGTGAGCCCGTGGCCAGCGACCCGCGATGGGCAGCCCTGGCCGAGCTGAGAGAGAGCAAGCACTGACTCACGTGCCGGACCGGGATTGATCAGGATGAGCGAGAAGGCCGTGAGCGCCATAACCGTAAGGGATCGAAGCGATGCCCCCCCTTCCCAAGCGCAAGTACCCCAAGACTCGCCAGCGCAAGCGTCGCGGGCACCATCGCCTGCGGGCGCCCCACGTCGTGACCTGCAGCGATTGCCGGGCGCCGCGGCTCTCTCACCAGACGTGTCCGGTGTGCGGGCTCTATCGGGGTCGCGAGGTCCTGCGGATGCCGGATCCGGACCTGGAGGGGTAGCCCCCACGCCCGCCATCGCCTTCCTGGCGCTGCGCGAAGGCGCAGAGGGACGCCGCGCCTTCGTCTTCCCCGGGCAGGGAGCCCAGGTCGTCGGCATGGGCAAGGACCTCTACGACGAGTTTCCGGCGGCGAAGGAGCTCTTCGACCGCGCCGATGAGATCCTCGGCATCCCCCTCTCGCGCATCTGCTTCGAGGGCCCCGAGGACGAACTGCAGCAGACCCAGAACACCCAGCCCGCCATCGCCGTTACGAGCCTCGCCCTTCTCCGCGTCGCCACCGACCTGAACCCCGACCTCCTCGATCGCCCATCCTTCGTGGCCGGCCACTCGCTCGGCGAGTACCCCGCCCT
>DAOUID010000250.1:0-2094 GCA_034428315.1 Dehalococcoidia bacterium | reverse complement strand
GGGAACCGCACCATGGAGTTCTGCCCCAATTTCATCAGCGTCGACGACGACCCCGCGCAATGGGCGCGGGATCGCGAGGCGGAGGGCTACCCGATCATCTCGGTGGCCGACCATATCTCCTCGCCGCAGCCGCACCCCCACGTGTGGGTGACGGCGACGACGTTCGCGCTGGCCACGGAGCGCACCCGCGTGATGGTCGCCTTTTCGAACAACCTCTTCCGCTCGCCGGTGGAGTTCGCGGCGGCGGCGCTGGCGCTGCACCGCGTGAGCGGCGGGCGGTGCGAGGCGGGTCTGGGGGCAGGCTGGGCGGAGAACGAGATCACGGGCATGGGCTGGGAGTTCCCCTCCGCCCGCGACCGGGTCGGGCGGTACGTGGAGGCGCTGCAGATCGCGCGTGAGCTGCTGCACACCGGCTCATGCACCTTCCACGGGGAGTACTACGACATCGACATTCCCCTGATCGGGCCGCTGCCGAAGCCGCCACCGCTCCTGATGGCCTCATCGGCGGGACCGCGGACGCTGCGGGAGTGCGCGCCGCACGTCGACCGGATGGAGCTGATGGGGTTCCCGGTGAGTGACGTGGGCGACCCGACGGAGTTCGCCGGCCGCGTGGCGGCATTCGACGAGGATGCCCTGCGCAAGCGGGTCGAGATGGCGCGCGAGCTGCGTCCGGACATGCCGCTCGGGTTCCTGGCGCTGGTGGGAGCGGGGGACGACCCCGAGCTGCGGGAGCGGGGCAAGGCGATGGGTGACCGCATCTTCGGCGGGATGCTGGGCGAGCCGGAGCGGGTGGCGACGAACCTGCGGCGGCTCGGCGAACTCGGCATCGACCGCGTGCAGATGGCGCCCTCGACTCCGGACACGCTGACGCTGCTGGCGCCCTACCTGACCGGGGACTAGCAGAGACCCGACGCTACCACTCCCGATCGAGGTAGGTCTCGAGCACCGCGTAGAAGTGGCGCAGCTTCATCTCGTTGTAGTCGGCGAGCTGAAGCGTGCCGCCCTCGAGCGAGTGCACGCCCTTCTGGACCCAGGGCATGTTGCCCGTGTCCTGGTCCATGACCATGGCGAGACCGCCGATCTCGGGGGCGAGGGTCCAGCTGTCGTCGACGTCGAGCTCGTGGACCGGGGGAGCGGGCGGGGGCTCGGTGCCCTCGGGGGTGGGGGCGACGCAGATCGCCTCCATGATGCACTCCTCCGGGTTGCTGCCGTTGGGGCGGAAGCGGAACCAGATGGCGAGCGGCCCCCAGGAGCTGCTGGGCATGAGGTTGGGGAACAGGTTGTAGTAGATGTTCCCCGTGAGCTCGGTGTCCGAGACCTTGTCCATGAGGTCGCCGAGGAGGGGGCGCATTGCCTCGCGCATGTCGTTGGCGGCCTTGGCGCGGATAGCCGCGGTGGCGCGGGCGCGCTCGTCGCGGGTCATGGGCTCGGAGGGAGGGGCCGGCTCCTCCTCTTCGATCTGGGCGTAGAGCTCGGAGCCGTCGGGGACGGCGCCGTTCTCGGCCGGCTCCGCCCCGTTGTCGTCGAGGCGGCCGCCGGTGGCGTTGGGATCGAGATCCTCCGGGACCGCCATCCTCAGGCTCTCCTCGACCTGGGGGCCGGCGACCCACTGGCAGAGGTGGAGGTCGGCGTGGCCGAGCTCGCCCTCGACCCAGACGGCCTGCTGCGTGAAGACGCCGCTGCGGCCGTCGGGCATGGTGACGTCGACGTTGCCGTCGGGGCGGCGCTCGTAGATGGCGCCGGTGAAGGCATGACGCTCGCGGGGCACGCCGTCGGTGGAGGGCGGGAGGGGGGTCCACTCGATGCCCTCGAGGTGGGGGCTGGGGGCGCCGGCGGGGTTGTGCTGGCGCGAATAGTTCTTGAAGGCGTCGAACTGGGCGTTGCAGTCGCCGAAGCCCCAGACGACCTGGGGGTGGGTGGAGAAGACGTGCCAGGACTCGGCGAAGGCGTCCTGGGCGACCTTCCAGTTGGCGCGGATAACCTTGCGGACTTCGGCGACCTTGTGGCGCTTCTCGTAGGGGAGGAGCACGAAGTTATCGGGAAAGTCGTCGAGGAACTCCTCGAAGGGCTCGCAGTCGGGATCGGGGTTGATGA
>DAOUID010000249.1:0-2538 GCA_034428315.1 Dehalococcoidia bacterium | reverse complement strand
AGAACGCGGACGTGGTCGAGCCGCTGACGGTCGAGTGGCTGATGGAGCACACGAAGCAGGAGATCTACGAGATGGCGCTGGCCCGGAACGTGGCCTGCTTCCCGGTCAACACGATGGAGGAGGTGCTCAACTCGCGGCAGTACGCGGCGCGGGACTTCTTCGTGGACGTGGAGCAGGGGGAGGCGGGGACGCAGCGGCAGCCGGGGGCGGCGGGCATCTACTCGGGCACGCCCTGGGCGGTACGGCGGCCGGCGCCGCGGTTGGGCGAGCACACGCGCGAGGTGGTGTGCGGGGAACTGGGGCACTCGAACGAGGAGCTGGCGGCGCTGGTGGGGATGGGGGCGGCGACGGAGGCATCGCGATGAACAACCGTCCGCTGGAAGGGGTGCGGGTGGCCGACTTCGGCTGGATACTGGCGGGACCGTACGCAACGGCGTGGCTGGGGAGCCTGGGGGCGGAGGTGATTCGCATCGAGTCGCAGAGCCGGCTCGACTTCCACCGCCAGAACCTGGGGGCGGGGGCGGACGGTGTGCCGGGGATCAACCGCGGGGCGGTGTTCAACTCGCTCAACTTCAGCCGCAAGAGCCTGCGGCTCAACCTCTCCACGCCGCGCGGGCTGGAGCTGGCGAAGGAGTTGATCCGCCAGAGCGACATCGTGATGGAGAACTACGCGGCGGGCGTGATGGAGAAGATGGGACTGGGGTACGAAACGTTGAAGGCGATCAACCCGGGCATCGTGATGATCGCGACCTCGCCCCTCGGCCAGGTAGGCCCCGACCACGCGGCCACGGGCTGGGGGCCGAACGTGCAGGCGTACGCGGGCCTGCCGCACCTGACCGGGTACGAGGGCGGGCCGCCCTCGGGGCTGGGCGGGCTCTACCCGGACTTCATGATCGGCACAGTGATGGCGTTCACGGCGCTCTCGGCGCTGCACGCGCGCAACCGCACTGGCGTGGGGCAATACGTGGACCTCTCGATGGCTGCCATCGTCTCGACGATGATCCCGGAGGGGATCATGGAGTTCGCCATGAACGGGCGGGAGCCACCCCGGCCGGGGAACCGCTCGCCGCAGACGGCCCCGCGCGGCGTCTACCGGTGCGCCGGCGACGACAAGTGGGCCTCCATCGAGGTGGAGAGCGACGAGGCCTGGCGGGGGCTGGCGGGGGCCATCGGCAAGCCGGAGTGGGCGGGCGCCGAGCGCTTCGCGAGCGTGGAGGGGAGGTGGGCCGCCCACGACGAGATCGACGCGGCGATCACGACCTGGACGCGGGAGCGGTCGCACTACGAGGTGATGCACACGCTGCAGGCGGCAGGCGTGGCAGCGGCGCCCTGCCTGGACCCCCACGAGCTGCTCGAGGACGAGGGCATGGCCGACCGCGACCTGTACGTCGAGATGGACCACCCCGAGGTAGGCCCGCGCACGATCGCGGGGCTACCGGGGCGATACGGCGACATCGAGTCGTACGACTACGGACCGGCGCCGCTCTTCGGCCAGCACAGCGAGGAGGTCTGCACGGGACTCCTGGGGCTGAGCACGGAGGAGTACGAGCGGCTGGTGGAGGAAGAAGTCATCTGGTAGGGCGGGCCAGGAAAGCGGCAACGGAACCGTATTCGTCCCCTTCGAGCGCCCGCAGCGGATGGACAATGTCCCACTGCGTTCCCAGCTTGCTGGCCCACCGTCCATCTACACGCTGGGCGGCCACATGGACGACACGGGTTCCCTTCGCGAACAGGGCGAGCTTGGAGACTCCTTCGACGAGGGCTTCGTCGTCCGCAGGCAGGAAGCCGAGGCCCTGCAAGGTGGCGCGGAACGCCTCCAGCGTCTCGGACCGCGGGCTATCCTGCGGCCAGTACGCCCCGGAACCGGGAAGAGCGAGAGGCCACCACCAGCGATCCACTTCGCCGATGGCGAAGGAGACGCAGTTGTAGGCGGGATCCTGAGGGCTCGCAACATCCCAAGCGGCTTCCGCGAGGCCCGGGAAGACGCTCTCCAGCTCTTGATCAGGCGCTGGCTGCACGGATGGGTATCAATCCCTGAGAACGACCCCAGCGCAGCCAGGCGTGGGTCATGGCCTCAACCTTGCCGGCATCCGCGGGCGGGACGGGGTCTTCGCCTGAGATGGCGCCGAGCGCCCAGAACCAGTGCTCAGGGCGCCGGCTCAGACGGTCGAGGATGAGGGGAAGGGCTTCCGGACCCATGCCGATGATGCGCTGGTAGGCGGGGTGCATGGCGATCTCGGTCGACAAGGACTGGAACCGGGTTTCCTTCGCCCACTCGTCGGCGAGCGCATCGAACCGCGTGCGGAGGGCCTCCCGTTCCTGTTGCGTCATCACGTGACCTCTGCCTGCGACAACTACGAATAGTCTAGCGCCCCGTGAACTCCGGCGGGCGGCGCTCGACGAAGGCCCTGCGCGCCTCGGCGGCGTCCTCGGTTTTCGTGAGGATGGCGGTGCGGGTCTGCTCGAAGCGGTAGCCGTTCTTCACGTCCATGTTCTCGATCATGTGGAGGCTCTCCTTGGCGAGCCGGATGCCGAGGG
>DAOUID010000248.1:0-5188 GCA_034428315.1 Dehalococcoidia bacterium | reverse complement strand
GCGGTCGCTCGTGAACCGCATCCTGCACGAGCCCACGGAGCGACTGCGGGCGCTGGGTGAGGGGTCGGAGCTGGCGCGGGAGCTGGCGGGGCTGTTCGGGGAGGGGGAGTGATGGCGGAACGCACCGACGCTCAGGCGGCCATCGACACGTTCAGAGAGGTGCGGGCGGTCCGGCGGCGCATCGACCTGCTGATCTGGGGCTTTCCACTTGGCTGCGCGGTCGTCATCGCCACGTCGGCGGTGTTCCAATACGTGGGGTAGAACATGGGGAACGTTAGTTCGCCTAGTAGCCCTACTCAGGCTACCTTGTAGCGACTGTGACAGAGCCACGCCCAATCTATCCGAAGCACTTCCTGAGCAATCCCGTCCCTCGTCAGCAAACGGGCTTCATCCTCATGCCCTTTGAGCCCAAGGCCATCTTCGACCCGATCCACAGCGCAATTGAAGAGGGGATCGACAACGCTGGGCTCTCTCCTCTCCGGGCTGACGACATTTTCAGCACACGCTCCGGCATGGAGAAGATCCTGCGTGGGATTGCAGAGGCCGAGGTGGTAGTAGCGGACATGACGGGGCGAAACGCCAATGTCTTCTACGAGACGGGGATAGCTCACACCATCAAGGACAACGTAGTTCTGCTCACCCAGAACATTGACGACATCCCTTTCGACTTCCGTCACATCGACCACATCGAGTACGAGGCGACAGGCGACGGCCTCAAAGTCTTGACTGACGAACTCAGCCGAGTGGTAGCCGGCCTCCCACAGGAGCCACCCTTCCAAGCATCTCCAACCCGGCCGTCCTCCCCGACTGCCCTGACACCGGCAGAGGCTAGGCGGCATTTGGGCCAAATCCTCCGAAGCTGCGAAAGACATTGGGCGAGCGAGGTCGTTCCAAGCCAGAGCGAGATCTTCGAGAGCAGTTACCAGCCCCGATTCGCCGCCCAACGCGAGTCCGACTTGAGAGAGGCGATTGCTGACTCCATGGACGCCATCCACCCACGCTTCCTGGAACCTTGGCAACCCATCGAAGAGCTGGGACTCGATGTCATCGAAGCCGGAGTTACCCTAGATGCCGTACTGCCCGACCTCACCAGGGCGCTGGAACGCGCCTACAACCTCGCGAAGCGGAGTGAGGGGCATCCGACAGTAGTAGGCCACGGACAGTTGCTTGCCCTGAGGACGTGGATGCTGTGGGGGGCGTATGCCCTCGAACGTCGGAATTGGAGAGCAGTGAACGCACTACTTCACCAGCAACTCACCTTCGACAAGCCAACGTGGTCCCAACCGCGACGAGCTGCCCTTGGTGGCTACAAGTACATCTTCGGCCCAGACGCATCCGGGCGTGCCCAAGGATACGGCTACATCGACTTGGCCATCAGCCTAGTCTGGGGCGAGGGCGAAGCACTGGCAGGCGCGAGGTTCATGGACGTCGAAGAGGCCCGGGGGTACATGGGCTTGTGGCTGCTGGCTTCCGACCTGGCAGAAGCTACTACACGCGAAGACAAGACCGTTGATTGGCCCGCTTGGTCTTACTCGCGACAGACTGAATTCGAGAGGCTCTTGCCGCTTCTTGAAGACGATTCCGAGTACGCTGCGGACTTCTCGAAGGCGGTCACGAAACTAGGCACTGCGGAGTTCAATGCACTCTGGACAGGCGGTCTCAGGCAAGGGCTCTTGGACTACCGACGGCTCGGTATCGATGGCTGGAGAAGGCTCTTGGACCGCAGGCTACCCACACGCTTCGCCGAGTAAGACCCCTACTCCCCCTCGTCGGCCATGATGGCGAGGAAGCCGAGACGGCGTTGGCCGTCGTCTTCCTCAGGGTGGACCTCGACGCGGAAGATGGTGGTGTAGGGGAGGAAGACCTGGACGTCGTGCTCGTGGTCCTCGCGCTGGGTGTGGAGGGCGACCCAGGTGTCGGAGACGCCGGAGATGGCCTTCACGAAGTGCTTGGCGCCATCGACCGTGTAGAGCTCGACGATGGGGGACTCGCAGACGACCTGCGTGCAGAAGGACTTGATCGCCTGGGGCAGGGTCGTCTCGAAGAAGTCGCGGTCGAAGGGCGGGCCGCCGGCGGCAGGGGAGGCCTGGGGGGGAGGGACGACTCCGGGGGGCAGGAAGAGCGCGGTCTCAGGTGGCATGGCGCCTGAAGCGTACCCGCGCGGGCACCGGTTCGCCAGATGGCGCGCGGTCCGCTGTGAGGCGTCCGTTCGCTAGACTTGTCGATGCAGGGGAGGCCCCGCATGACGGACACGCAGGAATCGGAGGCGACGCAGCCCAGCCTGTTTTCGGACGAGGCGCTGGCTGAGCTGTCGCGGGTGGTGCACGGCTGGGAGGAGGGGCCGCTGGCGAAGGCGCTGCAGCGCTCGCCGGAGCGGTCGGACGGGTTCGCCACGAGCAGCCTCGACGTGCACCGGCTCTACACGCCCCTCGACATCGCAGACCTCGACTACGAGCGTGATCTCGGCTTCCCCGGCGAGTATCCGTTCACGCGCGGGGTACAGCCGACGATGTATCGCGGGCGCCTCTGGACGATGCGCCAGTACGCCGGGTTCGGCACGGCGGAGGAGTCGAACCAGAAGTTTCGCTACCTGCTGAGCCAGGGCCAGACGGGCCTGTCCGTCGCGTTCGACCTGCCCAGCCAGCTCGGCTACGACTCAGACGACCCGATGGCGATCGCGGAAGTGGGGCAGGTGGGGGTCGCGATCGACTCGCTGTATGACATGGAGACGCTGTTCGCGGAGATCCCGCTGGACAAGGTCTCGACGAGCATGACGATCAACGCGCCGGCGGCGGTGATGCTGGCGATGTACGTAGCGGCGGGGGAGAAGCAAGGCGTTGCCGCGGAGAAGCTCCGGGGCACGGTCCAGAACGATGTGCTGAAGGAGTACGTGGCGCGGGGGACGTACATCTTCCCGCCGGGGCCGAGCGTGCGGCTGGCGGCGGACGTGATGGCCTTCTGCGCGAAGGAGGTGCCGCTCTGGAACACCATCAGCGTGAGCGGCTACCACATCCGGGACGCGGGCTCGACGGCGGCGCAGGAGATCGGGTTCACGTTCGCGAACGCGTGCGCCTACATCGAGGCGGCGCTGGCGCGGGGTCTCGAGATCGACGAGTTCGCGCCCCGGATCAGCTGGATCTTCAACACGCACAACCACTTCTTCGAGGAAGTGGCGAAGTACCGGGCGCTGCGGCGCCTGTGGGCGCGGCTGCTGAAGGGGAAGTACGGGGCGAAGAACCCGCGGTCGATGATGCTGCGCACGCACACGCAGACGGGCGGCAGCACGCTGATGGCGCAGCAGCCGGAGAACAACATCGTGCGGGCGGCGGTGCAGACGCTGGCGGCGGTGACGGGCGGGGTGCAGAGCATCGCCCTGAGCTGCTTCGACGAGGCGCTGGCGCTGCCCACGGACGAGGCGCAGCGGATCGCGCTGCGGACGCAGCAGATCATCGCGCACGAGACGGGCGCGGCGGACACGGTCGACCCCTTCGCGGGGAGCTACTACGTCGAGCACCTGACGAACGACCTGGAGCGGCAGGCGGTCGCGATCATGGCGGAGGTGGAGTCGATGGGCGGCTCCGTGCCGGCGATCGAGAGCGGCTGGATGCAGAACCAGATCGCGGAGGCGAGCTGGCAGCACCAGCAGCGCGTCGACGAGGGCGACGAGGTGGTCGTGGGGGTGAACGACTTCCAGGAGGGCGGCGACCAGCCCCAGACCATCTTCAGCGTCGACCGGCGGCTCGTGGACGAGCAGCTGTCGCGGCTGGCGCACCACCGTCGGGAGCGGGACCCCGAGGCGGTTGCGAGCGCGATCGCCGGTCTGAAGGCGGTCTGCGAGGGCGACGCCAACCTGCTGCCGCCGATCCTCGACGCGGTGCGGGCCTACGCGACGCTGGGCGAGATCTGCGGGGCGATGCGCGAGGTGTTCGGGGAGTACCGGCCGCCGACGGTCATCTAGCCCCTTCCGGTACGCTGGCCGCAGTCAGACAGCGATGGGGGCGGTCATGGGTGACTCCGAGCGGGACCTCCTGGAGGCGGCGCGACGGTTCAGCTTCGGCGGGCGCATGGACGCTTCGAGTGCGGGGCCGATCTTCGTGCGCGGAGCGGGCTCCGAGGTCGAGGACATCAACGGCAAACGCTATCTCGACTTCAACTCCGGGCAGATGTGCGCCTGGCTGGGACACAACCACCCGGCCATTGTCGAGGCGGTAGCGGAAGCCTGCGGGAAGCTCATCCACGCGCACAGCAGCTACTACAACGACCAGGAGATCCGGCTGGCGGAACGGCTCGCGCGGCTGCTCCCGGAGCCCCTGCGCAAGAGCCTGTTCCTGCAGTCGGGCGCCGACGCCAACGAGGCCGCGATCAACATCGCGCGGAAGTACACGGGTGGGTTCGAGGTGGCCAGCCCCCATGTGTCCTTCCACGGCATGTCGGACACAACGCGGGGACTCACATTCGCAGGGTGGCGCCGCGGGTACGGCCCGCCGCAGCCAGGCCTGATGGCGATGCTCGCGCCCTACTGCTACCGCTGTCCGATCGGCCTCAAGCCCGATTCCTGCGGCATTGCCTGCCTTGACGCGTCGTTCGAGCTGATCGACGCCCAGAGCACCTCGCGTCCGGCGGCGGTGCTGACGGAGCCGATCTTCTCCGCCGGGGGAGTCATCGAGCCGCCTCCGGGCTGGCTGCGCGAGCTCAAGGCGCGATGCGAGGAGCGGGGCATGCTGCTCATCCTCGACGAGGAGCAGACGGGGTTGGGCAAGACGGGCGACACCTTTGCCTTCGAGCAGGAAGGGGTCGTACCCGACATCCTCACGCTGGCGAAGCACTTCGGCGGCGGCATCATCCTGTCCTCCGTCAGCACGTCGGCGGAGATCGAGGAGCGCGTGGTCGAGGAAGAGTTCATCGTCACGCACTCGCACTCGAACGACCCGCTCGCCTGCGCGGCCGGACGGGCGACCCTGGACACGCTGGAAGGGGAGGGACTGGCGGGCGTCGCGAGGCGCCTGGGAGGCCGCCTGAAGTCGAAGCTGCAGGCGTTGGGAGAGCGCTTCGAGATCGTCGGCGACGTTCGGGGACGGGGGTTGCTGCTGGGCATCGAGCTGGTCCGGGACCGCGAAACGAAAGAGCCGGCAACGACCGAGGGCCGCGCCATTGCCCGGCGCTGCCTCGAGAACGGGCTCATCTTCAG
>DAOUID010000247.1:0-2245 GCA_034428315.1 Dehalococcoidia bacterium | reverse complement strand
CCGCGCGCCACGCCTACCCCTTCCTCGGCTACAAGGCCACGAAGACCGCCCTCCTCGCCCTCACCGAGCAGCTCGCCGCCCAGCACGCCCGCGACAACATCCGAGTCAACGCCATCCTGCCCGGCGCCATGAACACGCCCATGGCCATCGAGCCCCGCGTCGCCGCCGGCGCCGACCGCGCCGAGCTCATCGCGAAACGAGACAGCCGCATCCCCCTTGGCGGCAAGATGGGCACCGGCTGGGATGTCGGCTACGCCGCCCTCTTCCTCCACTCCGACGAGGCACGCTTCATCTCCGGCGTCGCCCTCCATGTCGACGGCGCCGAGCACGTCAGCGACAACGTCGCGGGCCAGTAGCCGCTAGCCCGGGGCCTCCCCGCCGCTGGACCGCATGCGGCGCAGGTTTGGCTGCGTCAGCAGCACCACGACGCCGATGGCCACGAGCGCGAAGCCGCAGGCCACGAACCATTCCCGCGATCCCCACACGTCCGACATCAGGCCCGCCAGCAGCCCCCCCAGGGGCATGCCCCCCGCCATGCTGAGCGTGTAGATGCTCATCACTCGCCCCATCACGGCGTGTGGGGTGTTCGCCTGGATCAGGGTCAGGTTCAGGTTGGTGAAGAAGCCCGCGTTCCAACCCGTCGTGAACATGATCGCGAGGGACAGGACGTACCAGAGCGACAACCCGAAGGCCGCGTTAAGCGTGCCCCCGCAGATGAGCGTCACGATGAACCAGAGGCCCGCCCGGTCGAGCCGCGAGAAGGACGCCAGCAGCAGCGAGCTCATGAGCATGCCCACGCCCATCGCCGTGAAGAACATGGAGGTCTTGAAGGGACCGACCTCCAGCTCCTCCAGCGAGATTTTCGGCAGCAGCGTCATGAAGGTGCCGGCCATCACGAGGGCCGTCGTCAACAGCACCAGCATCAGCGTGCGGATCCCCGGGTGGCGGGCCACGAAGACGAGACCTTCCCGCACCTCCGCCAGCAGGTGGCGAGGCGGACCGGCGCGGTCGACCGCCGGCACACGCAGGGGCAGCAGCGCCAGCAGCCCGATCCCCAGCAGCACCGCCTGACCCGCGAAGGCCGCTCCGACCCCGCCCAGCGCCACCATCGCTCCACCCATCGCCGGTCCCGCGATCATGGAGACGTTCTGGCTCAGGCTCATCAGCGTCACGGCGTTCAGCAGCTTCGAGGGCTCGACCAGCGAGGGCACGATCGCGACCCGAACCGGCTGCCCGAACGCGACCGTCGCGCCGAGGGTCATGGCGAGGCCCATCGTGATCGGCGTCGTCATCGCGTCGGCCCAGATCAGCGCGGCAGTCAGCAGCGTGATCGCGATCCCGCCCACCTGGCTCGCGAAGAGGAGCAGGCGGCGGTCGACGCGGTCCGCCAGCGCCCCCGCCGGCAGCCCGAAGACGAGGATGGGCAGTCCCAGGGCGAAGATGATCAGTCCCAGCGCCTGCCCCGTATCGAACAGCTCCAGCGCCAGCCACGTGAACGCGAACTGGCGAAACGACTGCGAGAGCGCGAACGTCAGGTTGTTCGCCCACAACAGCGCGAAATTGCGCGACTGGAACGCCGAGAACGTCTGCAGCGAGAGCCGCTGCTCCGAGCGCGGGGGCGCGGTGTCGGCTCGCGTTACCGTCGCCACGGAACCGCCTTCCCCCCGTTCACGACCGCGCTCATGCTGCCCTCGCCGCCGGTCTTGCCCCTACCGTACCGGCGTCCCCGCGATCGCCTCGTGGGGAGGCTTGGGTGGACCCAGCTCGACCGGCACGCCCACCCAGGCGCCCACGTTCTCGCCCGTGCGGCCCTCCGGACCCTCGCGGATGATGTCGAGCGCCAGGCCCGCGATCTGGCGTGGGGTCATCCACGTGGCCACGAAGGCCGGGTCCGGCTCGCCCCTGGAGAGGTTGCGCAGCATGGGCGCGTCCGTCGCCCCCATGCAGAGCGCGTTCACGCGGATGCCGTGCTCGGCCAGCTTCTGCGACCACCCCTGCGTGAGCCCGTTCATCGCCCACTTCGAGGAGGCGTAGAGGTCCGTCCCCGGCGGGTTCGTGCCCTGGCTGCGAGCGGGCAGCACGTAGTACGTGCTGATGTTGATGATGTTGCCGCCCCCGCGCGCAATGAGGTGCGGCACGCAGGCCCGCCCGAACATCACGACGCCCTTGAAGTTCGTGTCCATGATCAGGTCCCAGTCCGAGACGGCCTTCTCCCATTCGTCCGTCACCGGGCTGCTCGTCCAGC
>DAOUID010000246.1:0-2695 GCA_034428315.1 Dehalococcoidia bacterium | reverse complement strand
TCCCGCACCTTCGTGCGCGGCGACGTGCTCTGCATCGACGGGCGCATCGCGGGGCTGGGGGAGACGGAGGCGCCGGACGGGGCGGAAGCGCTCGACTGCACGGGCGAGTACCTGATCCCGGGGCTGATCGACTGCCACGTGCATATCAGCTCATCCGGAGACCCGGCGGAGCTGACTCCAGGGCAGCGAGTCTCGCTGGCGCGGAGGGCATGGCGCACGGCCGAGAACGCCCGCGCCACGCTCGGGGGCGGAGTCACGACGGTGAGGGACCTGGGAGCGGCCGACCGGCTCAACATCGACCTGGCGCGGGCGGTGGAGGACAGGGAGGTGGAGGGGCCGCGCGTGCTGGCGGCGGGCATGGGCGTGACGATGTCGGGCGGTCACGGTCACGGGTTCATCGCGCGAGAGGCGGACGGCGCCGACGAAGTCCGCAAGGCGGTGCGCGAGGAGATCAGGGCGGGGGCAGGCGCCATCAAGCTGTTCGCGAGCGGGGGCGTGCTCACGCCGGGCGTGAACCCGCGTTCGCCGGCGTTCACCCGCGAGGAGCTGACGGCGGGCGTGGAGGAGGCAACCAAGGCGTTCCGGACGGTGGCCGCTCACGCACAATCGACCGAAGGCATCAAGAACGCGGTGGCGGCGGGCGTCAGCTCAATCGAGCACGGGGTGTGGCTGGACGAGGAAGCGATCGCGATGATGATCGAGCGAGGCACGTACCTCGTGCCGACGCTGACGGCGCCGTATCACATCGCGAACGGGGCGGAGGCAGGCATTCCCGAATACGCCGTGGAGAAGGGGCAGGCGGTGCTGGAGGACCACTTCGCGAGCTACGAGCGGGCACTCGAAGCAGGGGTGAAGGTGGCGATGGGTACGGACCAGGGCACGCCCCTGAACCGTCCGGGAGAGAACGCGCAGGAGGCGGTTCGCATGGCGGACCACGGGCTCTCTCCGGGCGCGGCGCTGCTGGCGGCCAGCGGCTGGGCCGCCGACCTGCTGGAATTGCACGAGGAGACCGGCCGGCTGCGCGTGGGGCTGGCCGCCGATATCGTGAGACTGACCGAGGATCCCCTCGTCGACATTCGCTGCCTGACCAGGCCCGGGGCAATCGCGGGCGTTGTGAAGGGCGGCAGGCCGGTGGGGAGCACTGGAGGAACGATTTGAGCAAACTCAGCGAGGCGCTCCAGCGAAAGCGGCGGGGCGAAAGCGCCAGGGTCATGGGGTTCGGGGCGCCGGCGACAGGAAAGGACCGGGCGCTCCTGCTCGGGGTGACGGGAGTCTCCGCAAGCGACGCGGCCGAGGCGCTGGAGGCGGGAGCCGACTTCGTGGCGGTGGCCGCCGACGACACGGAAGGGGCGGTCGCGGCGCTGGACGGGATCGACGGGCTGCTGGGCGCGCAGATCGGCTCGCTGGAGGCGGACGGGATCGAGGCGCTCGAAGAGGCCGGCGCCGACTTCGTCATCGCCGCCCCGGAGGAGGCGGCGGCGGGCATCGTCGAGAGCGAGGTCGGGCTGGTGCTGCAGGCGGACGAGGCGTGGGAGGATGCGCCGCTGCGGGCGCTTGCGCCCCTCTCGCTCGACGCCGTGCTCGTGCGCGAGCCGGTCGAGGGCTTCACGGTCGCTCGGCGCATCTCGCTGGCGCGGGTGGCGGCCCTCTGCGGGGCGCCGCTGATCGTGGCGGTCGGGCCGGGCGTGTCGACCGCGGACCTGGCGGCGCTGCGAGAGAGCGGCGCCGGAGGCGTGGTGGGCCCCGCGGACGAGCTGGCGGGGATCATCGAGCAGCTCGATGCCGTGCCGCTGCGGAACCCGAAGCGCCGCAGCGAGGGCGGCGGGTTCGCGATCGTGCCCGCGGGGAGCGCTGCCGCCGATGGCGAGGAGATCGAGGACGACGACTAGCGCGGCAAGGGCGCCCGGCGAGCTGTCGCGGCTGCGGCGGGCGCTCGGCCGGTGGTATCGGGCGAACGGACGGCACGACCTCCCCTGGCGGCTGACGCGGGATCCGTATGCCGTGCTGGTCTCGGAAGTCATGCTGCAGCAGACACAGGTGGAGCGCGTGCGCCCGCGCTACGAGGCGTGGCTGCAGCGCTGGCCGACGGCCTCCAGCCTGGCGGAGGCGCCGGCGGCGGAGGTCATCCGGGAGTGGTCGGGCCTGGGGTACAACCGGAGGGCCGTGAACCTGCAGCGGGCGGCGCGCGAGGCGCTGGAACGGTTCGGGCGCATTCCCCTGGATGAGACGAAACTCGCGTCGTTACCAGGGGTGGGGGCGTACACGGCTGCCGCGGTCGCGTGCTTCGCGGGCGGGAGGCGGAGGGCGGCGCTCGACACGAACATCGCGAGGGTGGTAGCGCGGGCGCTCCTGGGGCAGGGGAGGGCGCGCCCGCCCTACGGGGGCGAGGTGCGGGAGGCGGCGGAGGCATGGCTGCCGGCGCGAGGAGCACGGGACCACCAGCTCGCATTGATGGACCTGGGCGCGACGGTGTGCCGGGCGTCGTCGCCGGCCTGCGAGGCGTGCCCGCTGGCGCGGGACTGCGCCTGGCTGGCGGCGGGACGGCCCGAGAGCGGTCCCGCAACGGCGAAGGCGAAGGCGGCGCCGTTCGAGTCGACGGCGCGGTTCGCGCGGGGGCGGATCGTCGCGATGCTGGCGGAGGGAGCGCCGCTCCCCGCCGATGCGATCGCGGCGCGGCTGCCGGAGGAGCACCGGG
>DAOUID010000245.1:0-2895 GCA_034428315.1 Dehalococcoidia bacterium | reverse complement strand
CTCTGCTTCTTGGAAGGTAGTCCCAACGTTCACGATTCCCGTTTGGCGCCCCAGCGCAACCCAGTGGCCCGCTTCGTCCTGGACTATCGTCACGTTCACGTGGAAGTAAACTGTCTCAGTGACCGGGCTCTCAGCCATCGACGCAGCGGCTTCCTTGCCTTCGGTAGCCCGTCGACGAGGAACGCCCCTTGGGAGCGCGATTGCCACCCGGTCGGCCAAGCTTCACTTGCTCTTTCTGGCTGGCTTGGTCTGAGAGAGCGCTGACGCTGCGAGCTTCTTGGTGGTCTTGCTGGTTCGGCTGGAGCGCAACGCTCGCGATGCGACCTTTGCCACCTGCCGAGAAGTTTGCCTCGTGTTTCGCCTTGCGGCCATCAGCTTCCCCCCTTCCTCCGCCGTATCGTTCCTAGCGGATTGTGATCCTTGATCGAACCCAGTGGGATGTCAATATGCGTAAGCGCCTAATCAGTTTTGACAACATCTCCGGTGACGGGGACGGGGAGGCGGAGCCAAGGGCGCGGCGCTGCTACCCTTGAACGGCAGCATTTTGTGGGGTTGGACCGTTCGCTTACGTCGCGCGTGACCTTCCGTTCCTGAACCGGCTGCGCGAGCAGGTGCTGTTCGCGGCGGGTCCGATTGGGTCGACGATCCTCTCCCTGAAGCCGACGCCGGAGGACTACGGCGGGCTGGACGGCTGCAACGAGTACCTGACCGTCTCCAAGCCGGAGCTGCTGGAGGGCATCCAGCGGAGCTTCTACGAGGCGGGCTGCGACGCGGTCGACTCGGCCACCTTCGGGGCGAACCGCGTGGTCTTCGCGGAGTACGGCATCGAGGACCGGGTGCGCGAGATCAACCGGCTCGCGGCGGAGCAGCTCGGGCGTGTGCGGGACGAGTTCTCGACGCCGGAGTGGCCGCGCTACAGCTTCGGGACCATCGGTCCGGGGACGAAGCTGCCCTCGCTGGGGCACATCGACTACGACGAGCTGGTCGAGAGCTACCGGGAGCAGGCGCAGGGGCTGGTCGAGGGCGGCATCGACGTGCTCAAGGTCGAGACCTGCCAGGACCTGCTTCAGACGAAGGCGGCGCTGGGCGCGATCGAGGATGTGTTCGCGGAGACGGGCACGCAGCTGCCGGTGATCGCCACGGTGACGATCGAGACAACGGGCACGATGCTGCTGGGCTCCGACATCGCCTGCGCGCTGACGACGCTGGAGGCCCTCGACACGGTCGACGTGATCGGCATCAATTGCGCGACGGGACCGGAGCAGATGGTGGAGCACGTGCGCCACCTGGCTCAGAACTCGCGGCGGCCGGTGTTCATCGGGCCGAACGCGGGGTTGCCGGAGATCCGGGACGGGGAGACGTGCTACCCGCTCACGCCGGAGGCGTTCGCGCGCTACCAGCGCATCTTCGTGCAGGAGCTGGGGACGAGCATCGCGGCGGGGTGCTGCGGGACGACGCCGGAGCACTTCGAGGCGGCGATCGCGGAGGTGGGGCGGCCACGGCCGAAGCCGCGCCCGGAGACGATCGAGGCGGCCTGCAGCTCGCTCTACACGAGTGTGCCCTTCGAGCAGGACACGTCGTTCCTGGTGGTGGGCGAGCGGATGAACGCGACGGGGTCGCGGGCGTTCCGGGAGCTGCTGCTGGAGGAGGACACGGAGGGCGTGGTGGCGCTGGCGCGGGACCAGGCGGCGGAGGGGGCGCACGTGCTCGACCTGATGGTCGACTACGTGGGTCGCGAGGGGGCGCCGGACGTGGAGCGCTTCGCGCGGGAGCTGCGCACACAGGCGACGTTGCCGCTCGTATTCGACTCGACGGAGGTGCCGGTGATCGAGACGGCGCTGAAGCTGTACGGCGGCAAGGCGGTCGTGAACTCGATCAACCTGGAGGACGGGGAGCGCAAGATCACGCGGCTGCTGCCGCTGATCAAGCGGTTCGGGGCGGCGGCGGTGGCGCTGGTCATCGACGAGGAGGGGCAGGCGCGAGACGTCGACTGGAAGCTGCGAGTGGCCCAGCGCATCCACGACCTGGCGGTGGGGCGGTACGGGATGGAACCGGGCGACCTGCTGTTCGACATGCTCACGTTCCCGCTGGGGGGCGGGCAGGAGGACCTGCGCGGCGACGCGATGGCGACGCTGGAGGCGATCCGTCGGGTGAAGACGGAGCTGCCCGGGACACACACGATCCTGGGCGTCTCGAACGTGTCGTTCGGGCTGAAGCCGGCTGCGCGGCGGGTGCTGAACTCGGTGTTCCTGGCGGAGGCGGTGGAGGCGGGGCTGGATGCGGCGATCGTGAACGCGCGCCAGATCCGCCCGCTGAGCCGCATCCCGGATGAGCAGATCGAGGCGGCGCGCGACCTCATCCATGACCGGCGGCGGGACGACTACGACCCGCTCATCCACTTCCTCTCGCTGTTCGAGGAGGTGGAAGCGGCGCCGAAGCGGGCGGAGGAGCAGGCGGCGCTCCCGGTGGATGAGCGGCTGAAGCAGCGCATCATCGACGGGGACCGGCGCGGGCTGGAGGGAGACCTGGACGAGGCGCTGGAGGAGATGGAGGCGCTCACGATCATCAACGAGCACCTGCTGGACGGGATGAAGGTGGTGGGGGAGCTGTTCGGATCGGGGAAGATGCAGCTGCCGTTCGTGCTGCAAAGCGCGGAGACGATGAAGGGGGCGGTGAGCCACCTGGAGCCGCACATGGAGCGGGTCGAGGGGTCGGGCAAGGGACGGATCGTGCTGGCGACGGTGCGGGGGGACGTGCACGACATCGGCAAGAACCTGGTCGACATCATTCTTTCGAACAACGGCTACACCGTGGACAACCTCGGCATCAAGCAGCCGATCGCGACGATCATCGAGAAGGCGCTGGAGGTGGAGGCGGACGCGATCGGGCTGAGCG
>DAOUID010000244.1:0-5853 GCA_034428315.1 Dehalococcoidia bacterium | reverse complement strand
CCCGGCGAGATCGGCGACCGCCACGTCGTCGCCACCGTCCCCGGCGCCGCACCCCTCAACTACGCCATGTGCGACTCCATGTGCGTCGACGGCGAGGGCAACGTCCTCGTGGCCACTATCATCAACGGCGGCATCACCTCCATCTCCCCCGATGGCGCCACCGTCTGGCACGAACCCCTCCCCGACCGCATTACCACCAACGCCTGCTTCGCCGGCCCCGACCTCCGTACCCTCTACGTCACCATGGGCGCGATGGGGCAGCTTGTCGCCTTCGATGACTGGCCCACCCGCGGCCATCGCCTCAACTTCCAGGCCGAGGCGCCCCCGGCGTGATGGCGGCCTTCGGCGCCACCGTCCTCGTCTGTGCCGTGGGTCTCGCCCTGCTGCGGGTCACGGTGGCCGCCCCCCAGCGCTGCCCCGAGATCACGCCCGAATCCCTCGCCACCTCCGCCTCCGCCTCCGCCGACTGGATCGAGATCGCCCAGTACCCCGACGGCCGCTACGTCTACGAGTACAACGCCGAGACCGACTCCCTCCCCGACGACTACAACGTCGTCCGCCACGCCGGCGTCACCATGTCGCTCTACCAGGCGGTCGCGCTCGGCGACCAGTCGCGCCTGCAGGCCGCCGACCTTGGCACGGCCTGGATGCAGGCCAACCTCATCGAACACGACGACTGGGTCGCTCTCCGTAACCCCGTTACCGGCCGCGTGAAGCTCGGCGCCAGCTCCCTCATGCTCGCCGGCCTCACCCAGCGCCGCCTCGCCACCGCCGACCCCGCCTACGACGACCTCATGCGCCGCCTCGCCCGCTTCCTCGTCGTCATGCAGCTTCCCGACGGCGCCATGCTCAACTACTGGAACCCCGCTACCGGCGAGCCCGATCCCACCGTCCGCTCGCGATACGCCACCGGCGAGGCCCTCTGGGCCCTCGCCCAGATGCACCGCCACTTCCCCGGCGAGGGTTGGGACGAACCCTCCTGGCGCATCGCCGACTACCTCGCCCTCCACCGCGATGAGGTCGAGGGCCTCGACTTCCCGCCCTGGCCTGACCAGTGGGCCGCCTACAGCCTCTCCGAGATGGCCGACTGGCCCCTCGAGGACCATCACATCGAGTACGCCCGCGCCATCGCCGAGCGCTTCGGCTTCCTCATCCGCGTCGAGTCCCAGCGCACCGGCGGCTTCATCAACGAGCCCTTCCACGGCAGGCTCACGCGCGCCGCCGGGCTTGGCACCTGGGTCGAGGGCCTCACCTCCATGTGGCGCCTCGCCCGCACCGATGAGCGCCTCGCCGACCTCGAACCGAAGCTCGCCGAGCGCGCCCTCTGCGGGGCGGGCATCCTCGCCTCCCGCCAGATCACCTTCCGGGAGAGCGCGGCCTGGCCCAGTCCCGACCTCGCCGCCGGCGCCTGGTTCCGCGACGGCATCACCCGCATGGACGACCAGCAGCACGCCCTTTCCGGCCTCGCCCTCACAGAGGCTATCCTTGCCACCCGGGAGGACGCCCCATGAGCGGACTCGGCATGACCATCCTTCTCATCTTTGCGGCGGTGAATCCCCCCGCCGTCCTCGCGACTGTGAACCGGGCCGTCGAGGAGCGCCTCCATTGGAAGGTCGCCGCCATCGCCTTCCTCGCCGCCGCCGCCCTCCTCCTCGCCGCCACCTTCGCCGCCGATGCCTTCCTCGACGCCCTCCAGCTCGAGCCCGAGACGTTCCGCATCTCCGCCGGCATCGTCATGGCGGTCACGGGCGCGGCCCTGCTCTTGTTCGGCCCCTTCTCCTACCCCGTCGAGCCGGGCTGGAAGGGCGCCCTCCTCCCCTTCGCCTTCCCCCTCCTCGCCAGCCCCGCCGCCTTCGCCGCCGTCCTCACCCGCTCCGCCGACAAGGGCGAGCCCGGGGTCGTCCTCGCGGCCCTCATCGTCGTCGGGGCCGTGGCCGCTGGCGTCTTCGCCCTGTCCGGGCGGTCCACGCCCTTCGCCGCGCCCCTCGCCCGCCTCATCGGCGCCGTCCTTATCTTCCGCGCCGTCGGCCTCGTCATCGACGGCATTCGCTCCGTCTGACAACCCCCGGAAGGAGCACGCCGTGCCCGACCTCGACCCGGATGCCCTCCAGCGAGTCCTCGACGAGACCGAGATCCGCAACCTCTACTTCCGCTACGCCCGCGGCGTCGACCGCCTCGACCCCGAGCTGCTCCGCTCCTGCTTCCACGAGGACGCCCACATCACCACCCGCAACCGGGAGGTCCGCGACGACTTCGTGAAGAACGTCATGGTCGGCCTCTCCCGCTTCAAGATGACCCAGCACGTCACCACCAACGTCTGGGTCGAGATCGACGGCGACACCGCCAGGGGCGAGGCCTACGCCCAGGCCAACCACCGCGCCCCCGGCGAGAACGGCGAGCCCGACACCGACTACCGCTGGGGCGGGCGCTACGTCGACCGCTTCGAGCGGCGCGACGGCGTCTGGAAGTTCAGCGACCGGGTCGTCATCCACGACATGGACCGCGTCGTGAAGGTCGACGAGGTCTGGGATCCGCCCGGCCTCGGCTTCACCGAGGGCTCGCACTCGACCGACGACATCGTCTACCAGGAGTAGCGCCTTTCGGAGGAACGCCATGAGGCCCGACGACATCATCAGCGCCCACGACATCCCCTCGGACGAGCTCTTCCACTTCGCCATGGCCGTCCCCGACCTCCAGGCCGCCATGGACCAGCTCGGACCCGCCCTCAACGTGAACTGGACTTCCATCTGGTCCATGACGCGCAAGATGGACACCCCCGAAGGCCCCACCACCGACGAGATGCAGGCCGTCTACTCCCGCCAGGGACCGCCCTACGTCGAGCTCGTCAGCGGCCATGGCAGCGGCTTCTTCGCCGCCGATAGCGGCCCCCGCCTCCACCACGTCGGTTACATCGTCGAGGACGTTCGCGCCGAAGCCGAGCGCCTCCAGGCCCTCGGCATGACCATCTGGGACCTCGGCCCCGGCTCGGCCTTCGTCACCAACGACGTCGGTATGACCTTCGAGATCATGGCGCCCGGCATCCGCCAGACCCTCGACGAGTGGTTCAACCGGCCCCCCGAATAGCACGCGTCCGCAGCCGCTAACCGGCCCGTCGCGTAGCATCGCGGAGCGATGCCCCGCCGCATCCTCATCAGTAACGACGACGGCCACGAATCGCCCGGCCTCTGGGCGCTCGCCCGCGCCTGCCGCTCCCTCGATTGCGACGTCACCGTCGTCGTCCCCGACAAGAACCAGAGCGCCGTCGGCGGCAGCCTCACCCTCCGCCAGGAACTGAACTGGGTCCGCATCGAGGATCCCCCCGTCCCCGGCGTCGACGCCTGGCACGTCAACGGCTCCCCCGCCTCCGCCGTCATCGTCGGCCTCAATGGCGTCCTCGATGAGGAACCCGACCTGCTCGTCTCCGGCATCAACCGGGGCGCGAACATCGGCAACGACCTCACCGCCAGCGGCACCGTTGGCGCCGCCCTCCAGGGCCACTACCGCGGCATCACCTCCCTCGCCATCTCCCTCGCCATGGACCCCCGCGCCGAAGGGGTCGACTGGGACGCCGCCGAGCGCGTCGCCGCCATCTTCTGCCGCGAGGAGATCGAGGGCCGCCTGCCCAAGTCCATCTTCCTCAACGTCAACATTCCCCTCGTCCCCTTCGAGGAAGTCAAGGGCATCCTCGTCACCCGTGTCGCCCGGCGTGGCTACTTTCACCTCGAGGTCCAGGGCGAGACGAAGGGCTTCCTCACCCGTGAACCCTTCGAGCCCACCCCCCTCGATCCGCCCCCCGGCACCGACATCTGGGCCATCCTACACAAGTACGTCAGCGTCAGCCCTCTGCAGGCCAACTTCACCGACCACCACGTCATCGATGCCCTCGGGGAGCGCTTCAACGCCGCCTGGAACGAGTGACCACCAGCGCCCGGATGCCAGGGCCGTTGCGCTACACTCGAAGCTGACCAAGTCCGGAGGACAGCCCCATGTCTGGCCACTCGAAATGGTCGACCATCAAGCGCAAGAAGGAAGCCGCCGATAACAAGCGCGGCGCCCTCTTCACCAAGCTCGCCAAGGAGCTCCAGCTCGCCGCCAGGGCCGGCGGCCCCGACCCCGACGCCAACTTCAAGCTGCGCCTCGCCGTCCAGCGCGCGAAGGCCGCCAACATGCCCAACGACAACATCAGCCGCGCCATCGCCAAGGCCACCGGCGGCGGCGAGAGCGACCAGCTCATCGAGGTCAGCTACGAGGGCTACGGCCCCGGCGGCGCCGCCATCCTCGTCACCGCCGTGACCGACAACCGCAACCGCACCGTTGCCGCCATCCGCCACGAGTTCACCCGCGTCGGCGGCAGCCTCGGCGAGAACGGCTCGGTCGCCTGGCAGTTCGAGTCCCGCGGCGCTCTCTCCGTCCCCGTCGACGGGCACGACGAGGACGAGATCGCCCTCGCCGCCATCGAAGCCGGCGCCGAGGACATCGACACCGCCGGGGACTCGGTCGAGATCCAGACCGCTCCCGGCGACCTCGAGTCCGTTCGCCACGCCCTCACCGAAGCCGGGTACACCGTCGACCACGCCGATCTCTCGATGGTTCCGAAGTCCACCATCACCCTCGAGAAGGGCCCCGGCGCGCAGACCCTCCGCCTCCTCGACGGCCTCGGGGACCTCGAGGACGTCCAGCGCGTCTACTCCAACGCTGACTTCGACGAGGAGCTCCTCGCCCAGTACGCGAGCTAGCGCCACCTCCCCCTCGGCGCTCCCCCGCCCGCCGTCGTAGAGTGCGCCCATGCGTATCGCTGGCATCGACCCCGGCCTCAACGCCACCGGCTACGGCATCGTCGACGTCGACGGCGACGAGTGCCGCCACGTCGCCCACGGCGTCGTCCGCACCCGCTCCGCCGACAGCCTCGCCCGCCGCCTCGTCCTCATCCGCGACGGGCTGCGCAAGGCCTTCGCCCAGTGGTCACCCGAGGTCGGCGCCGTCGAGGCCTCCTTCGTCGGCTCGAACGCGCGCTCCGCTCTCGCCCTCGGCCACGCCCGCGCCGCCGCGCTCCTCGCCCTCGCCGACTCCGGCCTCGAGGTGCACGAATACGCCCCCGCCGTCATCAAGACCCAGGTGGGTGGCTATGGCCAGAGCGACAAGGCCCAGATCGCCAAGATGGTCGGCATTGAGCTCGGCATTGAGCCCCCCGGCCCCTCGGACGCAGCCGACGCCCTCGCCGTGGCCATCACCCACTGGGCCCACAGCCGGCTGGAGGGACGCCTCTAGTAGCGGCCCCCCAGCTTGGTGTGGTCCCAGCTGTAGACGCGCTCGGGACGCACGCGCACCGTCACGCGCTTCGCCGCCGCCGGCAGCGCCGCCTCCGGCGTCTCTGTCGGGATTGGCATCCCCCGGTACTTGTTCGCCACGACGGACATCACCGAGGCCGTCGTCTGCACGTCCGTATCCACCTCGGCCGTGCCTCGAATCACGAGGCCTCGCAGCTCCTCGTAGGCCTGGCCCGTCTCCAGCATCACCGAGATGCGGGGGTCGCGTTGGAGGTTCAGGATCTTCTGGCTCTTCCCGAACGTCGTGAAGTGGATGACGCCGTCGATCATCACGTACCACATCGGCGCCAGGTGCGGGAATCCCCCGGGGCCGTTCGTCGCCACCTGTAACGTCCAGCCCTCGTCCAGGAACTGCTCCTGCTCTTCGGCTGTCAGGGCGATCGATGCTCGGCGGCTGGGCATGTGGGGAACCCCCTCGTGTCTGCTTCCCCAAGCCTAGCCCTGCCCGCGATCTCGCGCGATCCGCCGCCTAGCCTCGCCGGAAACGCCGTCGCCGGTTCCGTCCCCCCGCCTGGCTGCGGCCGTA
>DAOUID010000243.1:0-2444 GCA_034428315.1 Dehalococcoidia bacterium | reverse complement strand
AAGGTCACCCTCGCGGACCTCAGCGACGACGCCCTCGCCGCCTACGTCGAGAGCGGGCGCCCCCTCGACAAGGCCGGCGCCTACGCCATCCAGGACGAGGACGCGCCCACGGTTTCCGCGCTCGATGGCTGTTACTGCTCGGTGATGGGGCTGCCGCTCTGGCGGCTGCGGGCGCTGCTCGCGACCGCCGGCGTGGTCGCACGCGAACCCCACCACACCCTGCCCCGCTGCGAAGGCTGTCCCGAGCGCTAGGAGCGCGTTCCCCTGGGCAGCGCCCGCGCCGCCGCCGCCGCCGCCCGCTCGAAGCTCGCGAACACGGGGATGCCCCGCTCCGCGAACTTGAGCCGCACCTCCGCCACGAACGCCTCCTCGTGCGCGGGGTGCATCACCATCAGGAACGGCTTCGCCGACCGCTCGATGTGCCCCGCCAGCGTGTCGACCAGGTCCTCCACGCGCTCCGGGTGGTCCTTCCACTGCCGCGCCCCGAACATCGCCGACTGCTCCATCACGAGCGCATCGACGCTCTCGTCGGCGTCGAGGATGCCGAGGATGCGCTCCAGCACCTCGCGCTTGCCCTGCACCGTACCGGCCATGTCGAGCGGATTCTGGTAGCTCCCGCCGATGATGTTGAAGAAGCTCGAAAGCTCCTCGTACGACTGCTCGCTCAGCCGCCCCACCTCGAACCCCTCCCCCACGAACGCATCCGTGATCGAGACTGACTGGCCGCCGGTCATGGCCATGAGGGCCATCCGCTTGCCACTGGAGGGCTTCGCGTGGAGGAGCACCTTCATCGCGTCCACGGTCTCGTCGAGACTGTTCGTCGCGATCGCCCCGCACTGCCGCATGATTCCCTGCCAGACCGCGTGCGGCGACGCCAGCGAGCCGGTGTGCGACATCGTCGCCCGCGCGCCCGCGTCCGTCTGGCCGCCCTTCCACACCACCACCGGCTTGCGTGCCGTCGCCTCCCGCAGCGCCTTCACGAACCGGGGCCCGTCCTTCACCCCCTCCACGTACATCGCGATGACGTCCGTCTCCGGGTCCTCGGTCAGGTACTCCAGGTAGTCGCTGATGTCGAGCACGATCGCGTTGCCGAAGCTGGCGCAGCGGCTCAGGTGCATCCCGTTCGCGCCCATCACCAGGCTGAACATGATGCTGTGCGTCCCGGACTGGGAGACGAAGCCCACGCGCCCGTCGTCCGCCACCGGCACGTCCGGGTTGAAACGCACGCCCACGCGCGGCAGGTAGAGCCCCATGCAGTTCGGGCCCACGACGTTGAAGTTGGCCCCGCGCGCCATCTCCGTCAGCTGCGCCTGCAGGCTGACGCCCAGCTCCTCGCCCGTCTCCGCGAATCCCGACGTGAAGAACGCCGCTCCCCCGACTTCTGCCTCGATCAGGTCCTTCATTACGTACGGCGAGACATGCCGCGGCACGGCCACGACCGCGTAGTCGACCGGCTCCGGGATGTCCGTCAGCGCCGTGAAGTTCTCGATCCCCAGCTCCTCGATGCCGGGAATCTCCTTCTCGTCGATCTGGACGGAGTAGAGGTTCCCGCCCTGGTCCTTGAACGGCTGGTTGTTCCGCAGCCACATGTAGTTCGGGCCCTTGTCGCCGATGATGGCGACCGTCTTCGGGTTGAACATGCGGTCCAGCGGGTGCCCCGGAACCGACATCTCAGGCCTCCGCCAGCACGATGCGGGCGTCCACCGCGATCGCCCCCTCGGGCGACGCGATGACCGGGTTCAGGTCGAGCTCGGCCACCTCCGGGTGCGCCGCCGCAAACTCCGACACCCGGTCGAGCATCGCCTCGATGGCGGCGATGTCGACCGGAGGCTGGCCGCGCACCCCGTCGAGCACCTGCCGGCCCTGGATCTCGTCGATCATGTCCCGCGCGTCGCCTTCGCCGAGCGGCGCCAGGCGGAAGGCCACGTCCCCCAGCACCTCCACCATGATCCCGCCGAGCCCGAACATCATCACCGGGCCGAACTGCGGGTCCGTCGTCATCCCCACGATCACCTCGACCCCGGGCGATGCCATCTCCTGCACGGAGACGCCCTCGATCACGGCCGAAGGCTGCGCCGCCTGCACCGAGCGGATGATCTCGTCGTAGCCCTCGGCCACCTCGTCGTGGCTCTCCAGCCCGAGGACGACGCCGCCCACGTCGCTCTTGTGGGCCACGTTCGGGGACACCACCTTCAACGCGACGGGGTAGCCCATTGCTTCCGCCTGCGCCGCCGCCTCCTCCCGCGACTGCGCCAGCGTTGTCGCCGTTACCGGCACCCCTGAGTCGCCGAGCGCCGCCTTCGCCTCCACCTCGGAGAGCAGCGTGCGGTTCTCGGCGCGAGCACTGGAGACGGTCTCGGCAAACGTCATGCGGGGTCCTCGGCGTGGAGTCGCCGGATTCTAGCGGTCCCGGTGTGTTGGTGCTGGATCGGAGGTGGGAAGAG